>JAYUIZ010000612.1:0-4767 GCA_043765595.1 Lysobacter sp.
GGCGGGGCAGGCGTTCGACAGCACGCTGATCGGCGACGCGTCGCTGTCGAAGCGGCCGATGCGGCGGGTGATCGATCCGCTTGTGAAAATGGGCGTGACGATCGACAGCGAGACCGGCGGCCTGCCGCCGCTGCGCATCCGCGGCGGCGCTGCGCTGCGCGGTATCGATTACGAACTGCCGGTGGCGAGCGCGCAGGTGAAGTCGGCGCTGTTGCTGGCCGGGCTGTACGCCGACGGCGACACCACCGTGCGCGAGCCGCATCCCACCCGCGATTACACCGAACGCATGCTGTCCGCGTTTGGTTGGCCGATTGAATTCTCTCCGGGCATCGCTCGCGTACGCGGCGGCGCCGACGGGTGTCACGCGCTGCGCGCGACCGACGTGTCGGTGCCGGCGGATTTCTCATCCGCGGCGTTTTTTCTGGTTGCGGCCAGCGTAATTCCCGGTTCCGATCTCATCCTCGAAGCGGTCGGCATGAACCCGCGCCGCACCGGCCTGCTGCAGGCGCTGCGGATGATGGGCGCCGATATCGTCGAAAGCCATGCGCGCGACCAGGGCGGCGAAGCCGTCGCCGATCTGCGCGTGCGCGCGGCGCAGTTGCAGGGCATCGAGGTGCCCGAGGCGCTGGTGCCGGACATGATCGACGAATTCCCGGCGCTGTTCGTGGCCGCAGCCTGCGCCAGCGGCAGCACCCGCATTAGCGGCGCCGCAGAATTGCGGGTGAAGGAATCCGACCGCCTCGCCACGATGTCTGCGGCGCTGCGGGCGCTGGGCATCCGCGTCGACGAATCCGACGATGGCGCAGTCATTCACGGCTGTGAATCCGGCTGCAACCCGTTCGCACTGGACCCGCAGTCGCCCGTCGTCATCGACAGCCACGGCGACCACCGCATCGCGATGGCGGCGGCCATCGCCGGCCAGCGCTGCCAGGGCGGATTCAGGATCGGCGATATCGCGAATGTGGCGACGTCGTTTCCGGGTTTCGATGCGTTGGCACGCGGCGTGGGTTTCTCGCTGCGTGAGGCCTAGCCAAAAACTCCTGTCATCCCGAACACGGGCGCAGCCCGTGGAGGGGCCTGCTTGTTTCTTCATGTGTAGGCTTGGAGAAACGCATAAGCAGATCCCTCACATGCGTTCGGGATGACAGTTTGGGCGTGTGCGGCGCACTGATTCACATCTTCTCTGGTCTAAGTTGCCTAACATCAGGGCATCGTTGCTGGGGCTCGACGTATTGGTGTGATGGGTCGCTTTTCGCTGCACGAGGCCCAACGAAATATATCCCTGTCATCCCGAACACGGGCGCAGCCCGTGGAGGGATCTGCTTGTCTTGCCGCGTGATGGTTTCGGGAAGCGCAGAAGCAGGTCCCTCACATGCGTTCGGGATGGACATATGAAAAGCTTGCGTTGATCGAGCGGCGGTTGAAGGCTGCTCAACAACAGACGATGGTCAACGCCCATCCAAAGCGAATTCGATTGGGATTTCCACGGCGGCGGCCACGGCGCGGCCGTTCTGCTGCGCGGGGCGGAAGCGCCAGCGTTTCGCGGCCTGCACCGCGGCGCGATCCAACGAGCGCGAGCCGCTGCGGGCCACCACGCTGACGGCGGTGGGTTCGCCGTCGGCGCCGACTTCGATCCGGACCAGAACTTTGCCGGTCTCGCCGTTGCGCAGTGCGTCGGAGGGATAGCTCGGGGCGGGTCTGGAGATCGCCACCGGTACGCTACCGGGGGCGAGCGGGAGGGTCGGCGCGCCTGTCTGCGACGAGTCGTCCGCGACGGGGCCCTGCACCGGGAGGCCCTGCACCGGGACACCCACCGGAGACGGCATGGCCACCGGCGGCGGCGCGGGTCGCGGGTTGCGGAGCGCATCCTCGGCAGCTTCGGACAGGCCGCTGGCGCTGCGATCGCCGCCGGCCATCGGTGCGGGCAAGGGCTCGAACACCTGGCCATCGATGCGCTGGGCCTTGTCTTCGGCGCGATAGAAATTGCCGTTGTCGCGCATGTCCAGCCACAGCAGCAGGAACACCAGGAACCCCGCGCCGAATCCGGCGGCCACCATCAGCCACCCGCGGCGGGACAGGCGGAAATACGATCGCCATGACGATCCGGGCGGGGAATTCTGTGGGGGCGTACCTTGCGGCGTCATGGGCTGGACAGTCGACATGCGGGAAGTCATTGGCGCGGAGGTGGGGCCGATTGTGGCACGGGTTCCCCGGGGCGGCCCACGCGTCCGGGCGGCGTTCACACCGGGTTTCGGGTGATAATCCGCGTTCCCGTCACGCTTCGCGATGCCCCCATGCTTGATCCCATCCTGCTGCGCAATCAACCCGAAATCCTGGCCGCCCGCCTCAAGGAGACCCGCGGTTACGACCTCGATGTCTCCGTGCTGCAGCAGTGGGAGTCCGAGCGCAAGCAGCTGCAAGTGCGCACGCAGGAGCTGCAGAACCTGCGCAATACCAAGTCCAAGCAGATCGGCATGCTCAAGGCCAAAGGCGAGGACGTGGCGACGGTGATGGCGGAGGTGGCGGCGTTTGGCGATGAGTTGAAGGTCAGCGAGACGCGGCTGGATGAGATCAAGCATGCGATCGAAGCGATTTCGGCGGGCATTCCGAATCTGCCCCATGAATCGGTGCCGCCGGGCGATAATGAAGCCGGCAATGTCGAACAGCACCGCTGGGGTACGCCGCGCGTCTTCGATTTCGAAGTGAAGGATCACGTCGAACTCGGTGCCCGCAACGGCTGGCTCGACGGCGAAACCGCCGCCAAGCTCAGCGGCGCGCGCTTCACCGTATTGCGCGGCCAACTGGCGCGCCTGCATCGCGCGCTGGCGCAGTTCATGCTGGATCTGCACACCGATACGCATGGCTACGAAGAAACCAATGTGCCGCTGTTGGTGAATGCGGAGTCGCTGCGTGGAACGGGACAGTTGCCGAAGTTCGAGGAGGATTTGTTTTCGATATTGCATGGTGTGTTGAAGGATGATGACTATGAGTATCTTGAGCACGTTCAATTCGGCGGGCTCGATGGTGAAGCCTTCGAAAAGTTTAAAAATCTGCTTGTTGCTGGTAATCAGATGTCACTTCGTCAAATTCAGACGTTGGTGCCAGGATCGTTCGATATCAATTTCGACCGCATTCTCAAAGTGCTGGAAAAGCGTTACCTCATCCCCACCAGCGAAGTCCCCCTCACCAATATTGTCCGCGACGAAATCCTCGATGCCGAGCGTCTGCCTTTGCGCATGACCGCACACTCGATGTGCTTCCGCGCCGAAGCCGGCAGCGCCGGGCGCGACACCCGTGGTTTCATCCGCCAGCATCAGTTCGAGAAAGTTGAGCTGGTGACCATCGCCAAGTCCGACGAGAGTGATGCGGAGCACGAGCGCATGACCCGCTGCGCCGAAACCGTGCTGGAAAAACTCGGTCTTCCCTATCGCAAAGTCCTGCTGTGCACCGGCGATATGGGGTTCTCGGCGCAGAAGACCTACGACCTCGAAGTCTGGCTGCCCGCACAAAATACTTATCGCGAAATTTCCTCGTGCTCCAACTGCGGCGATTTCCAAGCGCGGCGCATGCAGGCGCGGTGGCGCAATCCCGCGACCGGCAAACCTGAGCTGGTGCATACGCTCAACGGCTCCGGCGTCGCGGTCGGCCGCGCGTTGATCGCGGTGATGGAGAACTACCAGAACGCGGACGGATCAATCACGGTGCCCGACGTATTGCGGGGTTATATGGGTGGTGCGACTTTCATCGCTTGATTGCGTGATGCGGCACTTGTCGCTTTACTGTCATCATGCCGCGCGCGCGGCTTGATCATCGTCGGATTTAACGGTTCGCCATGGGCGGGACGGCCTCGAACGAATCGCCTGATCCCATACGCGGCTCTGAGCACGCCGATCCCGTAGCCCGGGTAAGCAACGCGCACCCGGGATGATGCGCGGCATCTTCCTCCGAAGAGTCCCGGGTGCGGATCGCGCACTCGGGCTACGATTTCTCGGCGGACGCTCGACTTGGAGCCTGTCCAGAATCCGGTATCCGGGAAATATCTGTCATCCCGAACGAGGGCGAAGCCCGAGGAGGGATCTGCTTGCGGCGGGTACCGTCACAACAGCAGATCCCTCCACCCGCTGCGCGGGCGTTCGGGATGACAGTGCTCTATCTCCGGTCCGAGATGCCGAGGGTGATTTCCCATCGCGATCAAGACACTTCGATCAGGCGATCAGAACAAATCGCCATCCGGCCACTTCGATACGCCTTCCACAATCTCGGTCAGCATCGTGTTCATCGCGCCGGTGCTGTCGTTCGACTTGTTGGACGTGGCGGCCATGCTGAAGCCATCGCTGCGGCGGCGCAGCACCGACGTCGTGCCGCTCATTTCGCCGTAGTGCGCGTATGAATTGCCCAGCACGCTTTCGTGGCGCAGAAATCGCAACAGATCGATGGGCGTGGCGATCCAGCCGCCGTGTGCATCGAAGCGCTGCGGTTTGACGCTGGAATACGCGCCGCCGCCGTAGTACTTCACCTCGTTGCTCTTGCGATCCGCTTCCTTGTCGCCGCCGATGACCATGCCCGGCGCGCCGGCCGGCTTGAGGATGGTGTCGCGGATATACGCTTCATAACCTTTGCCGGTTTGCGCTTCAATCACGCGGCCCAGCAGCGAATACCCGAAGTTGGAGTACATGTCGTTTGTTTTGGGATCGTTGTCCGGGTCGTAGCTCGCCGCGCCCGGGGTGTAACCCAGCGGGTAGTTCTTCAGCGTCCACTCGATCAGGC
>JAYUIZ010000613.1:0-1721 GCA_043765595.1 Lysobacter sp.
ACGATTTGTTGATTGGCACCGATGTTGGTTTGTACCGTTATCAAAGTGGCAAGACTAAAGAGATCGCGCCGCGCATGTTGCGTGGCGCGCAGGTCTTCAGGATTGTTGACGATAACGAGGTAGGTGTTTGGATTGGCACAGATCGCGGTCTGTATCGATACGCGTTGAATGGCAACGTGCGACCTGCTTCTTGGATGCTGCCGTCATTAGCAAGTAATGGAGTGGTTCTTAACGACAGACGCGGTACATACTGGATCGGAACGGCAGCCGGGCTCTTTCGAGCGCCTTCGACCCATGCGCCTGTTGTGATGGCACATGGCGATCGTCGCGACGATGGACTGAGCAGTGGCGTCTTCGCGCAGGTGATGGATCGCGAAGGTGGGCTGTGGTTCGCGTCGTATTCCCAAGGGTTGTCGTATCTGCCGCCGGGGCACGAGCGCTTCATGGTGATCGACGAAGCCGAAGACATGGCGATTGAGCGCACGGATCCGGCCGCGGTTGCGTCCGATGGAAATGGTGGCTTCTGGGTGGTGGGCAGTCGCATGTTGTACGCATTGCGAGCGGGGGATGCATCCTTGCGCCCGGTCGTTAGCGCCGAGTCGCTCGGCGAGGAATGGTTGCAGACGCTGGCGCGTTGCCCCGATAACCGGCTGTGGCTCGCCAGTTTCCATGGCGTGGTCGAGTACGACCCATTGCTCGGCAGGCGCGGACGCAGCCTGCGTTTCCCGGACGATGGCGTGCGCACGCCGCAGACGCTGCTGTGCACCGATGATGGTCGCCTGTGGGTCTCGCTGTTCGGCGGAGGTTTGCGGATTTATGCACCCGATGGGCAATTGCTGCACGAACTGGCGCCTGAAGCTGTGCTCGGTGCCTCGGGTCAGTCATACGCCAGACTCCAGTCCGGCCCCGATGGGCAGCCATGGTTGTCCGATGGCCGACAGCTCCGCCGCTGGAAAAGTGGACGATTCGAAGCGATTGAAATGGCCGCCGGTGAGGCGATCCAGTCCTTCGTCTTCGCCGCGCCGCACACGCTGTGGGTCGCGCGTTTCGGGAGTCTGGAGCGCTACGAGTGGCGCAGCGACGCGCTTCGACTGCGCGAGCGCATCGGCAGCGAGCATGGATTGCCCATGACCCAAGTGGCCGGCATCCTCGCTGCAGGCAATGATCAACTCTGGTTGAGTACCGCGCGCGGCCTCCTGCAATACGACGTGCGTAACCGTCGACTCCGCAATTTCGGCATGAGCGATGGCCTGCCCGACATCGATTTCATGCTGTCCGCACCTGTCCGCGGGACCCGGGGGCCGGCGTTCGCATTGTCCAAGCAGGGCCTGGCGCTGTTCGATCCTGACCGTCCCTTGCCGGCGCCGCGCGCATCGGCCCTGGCGATCGAGACGGTCGAGCTGCGACGTGGAGAAGACACGGTGGCGTTCTCCGGTCGCGATGGCGGCGGACTGCGCGCGGTGATGAAACCGCGCGACCGCGATTTGCGTGTGACCGCGCGGGTGATGTCCTTCGTCGATCCGGCGGCGCATCGTTATCGCTTCAGGCTGCGTGGGTACGACCCCGACTGGGTGCTGGATACCCGCGGAGAACGCGTATTTTCCACGCTGCCGCCGGGACGTTATTTACTTGAGGTGCAGGGTGCCAATGCCGACGGTGTCTGGTCGCCGACGCGGCATGTCGATCTCTGGGTCCAGGCGCCCTGGTGGCAAACCAGCTGG
>JAYUIZ010000614.1:0-4761 GCA_043765595.1 Lysobacter sp.
GCGGCGATCAGGACCATCTGTCCGGCGAGGAGATGCTGGACTTGTTCAACAGCACGGGTGGCTACCTGCCGCGGCTGTTCTTCCTCAGCGCCTGCCATTCCGGCGACATCCTGCGGGTGCGGGACTGGAACGATTTCATGGCCGTCGCGCAGGGCCGGGAGCCGGGCGTGAAGGACGCAAACGTCGGCAGTGCAGACGCCGGCACCCGCGCGCTCGATCTCAAGGAACAGCCCGGCTTTACCGGCACCGCCCACGCCCTGCTGCAGGGCGGCGTGCCTTCGGTCATCGCCATGCGCTATGCCGTGGGCGACGACTACGCGCGCGAGCTGGCGGTGGCGTTCTATCGCGCCCTGCTGGCCGACGCCCAGCCGAAAAGTGCCGCCGCTGCGCTCACCCTCGCGCGGCAGGCGCTGCTGCATCCAGCGCACCTCAGCAGCGCCCGCTTCGCGGTCTGCGACCACGCCACGCCGGTGCTGTATGGCGCGGAGCAGCCCGGCCTCACCCTGGCGGCGGGCCGCAGCCCGGACATCAACCCGCGCGACCCACGCCTGCACCACATCACCGAGCTCACCACCGCAGGCCACGCACACTTCGTCGGCCGCACCTGGGAACTGGCCGGGCTGGGCGCGGACTTCATCGGCGCCAGCAGCGGCACCGAGGTCACGCCGGTCGCGGTCATCACCGGCCTGGGCGGCATGGGCAAGACCGCGCTGGTGGCCGAGGCGCTGGCGCTGTGGGAGTCCCGGTTCGAGAGGGTGCTGCTGTATCAGGCCAAGCCCAATCCGCTGGCGTTCGATGGCTTTCTGCGCGATGCACACATCACGCTGATGGGCGAACTTGGCCGCTACCACCACCACGTGAAAGCGCACCCCGCCGACGCCATCTACCGCGATGCCGATGAAAGCTTCACCGGCGACGCCCGCCACCAGCGCCTGAGCCGCAATCTGCTCCGCGCCCTTGGCGATGAACCGGTGCTGCTGGTGCTGGACAACCTTGAAACCAACCTCAAGCCGCAGCGCGAAGGCGACACCGCCGCCGCCTGCCAGGACCCGGCCTGGGACCACTGCCTCGCTGCACTCGCGCAGGGTCTGGTCGGCACGCCATCGCGGGTGCTGATCACCTGCCGTCGGCCGCTGGCGGCCTTGCCCGCCGACGTGGCCTATCCGGTCCCGCTGGGCCCGCTGCCGCCGTCGGAGGCGGCGCTGTATCTGCACGCGCATCCAGCCCTGCACGGGATGATCTTCGGCGCCGACCCCCATGCGCAGGCGCTGGCGATGCGTCTGCTCAACGCCAGCCGCTTCCACCCGCTGCTGATGGACCGGCTGGCACGGCTGGCGGCCGACCCGGCCCTGCGCCCACAGCTGCTGCAGGCGCTGGACACGCTGGAAACAACCAAGGACTTCGCGCAACTGCCGGCGCTGTTCGCCGCCCGCCCGGGCGATCAGAAGGAGCTGGCCTATCTCAACGACGCCCTCGCCACCTCGCTCGACCAGTTGATCGCTGCCGCCAGCCCGGAGGCGCGCCGGCTGCTGTGGGTGGTTGCGCTGGCGAATGATCCCGAGGCGCTGGGGTTGGTCAAAAGCGTGTGGACTGGGGAAAGCCATCATCTGCAACAACTGCGGCAACTCAAACAGATGCTCGACAATCTGTCGTCTTTACCGGCTGCGGTTCAAGACAAGCTCAAGGCAATGCCGCAGGAGTTGAGGGCCGAACTGGACGCTCTCCCGCCGCCCGCGCCACGCCACGCCAATCCGAGATTGGGCCACTGCTGCAGCAACTCGTCAGCGTGGGTCTGGTCACCGAAGAGCGCACCGGGCCGGACGATGCCAACCCCAATCTGAGCTGCCACGAACTGGTGCGCGAACGCATCCGCGCCTGGATGGCGCAGCGGCCGCAGGACCAGGGCGATCTGACCGAAACCACCGTCCGCTTAGCCTATGCCGAGTGGCTCCAGGCCACGTTCGATGCGCTGCAGCAGCGGAACATGACCGCCGCGCTGCAGGCCGGCAGCCGCGCCCTGATCTATTGCGTGCAGGCGCAAGCTTGGGACCAGCTAAGCGGCTTTGCCAGCAGTCTCGTCAATGGGACTCGCGATCCGCGCCTGCTGGATGCGCTGATTCCGCATCTCCTGACCTCCGCCGAAACCGCACCTGAGGGCGAAGCGCGTTGGTTATGCCTGTCGTTCCTCGCTGACGCCCTCCAACACAGCGGACGGCCCGATTCTAGCCTACCGCTCTTCGCTCGGGCCGCTACGCTTGCCCGTACTGAGGCCGAAACTCAAGGTAATAACGCACGGCATGATAGGTATAACCTCAGCTCAATCATTGGAAACTCGGCGAATGCATTTCGCAACATCGGATATCTTGATGCTGCGCGCACTCGCTGGATTGAATCGACATCGATCTTAAGGAATGCGGACGCCCCTGCCATCAACCTGATTTGCGCTGAACTGGAGACTCTGCGTATCGATATTAGAAAAGGCAAAGTAGAAGCAGCCTTGCCAGAGATCGAAATGCGGCTGATGCAAGTGCAGGCATGGTGGGAACGGCATCGCGCCGGCCAAAAAGTACCAGAAGCTCCGGATGCATCATTCCTGGCCCGGGCAT
Organism: Lysobacter sp.; assembly: GCA_043765595.1. Classification (GTDB taxonomy): domain Bacteria; phylum Pseudomonadota; class Gammaproteobacteria; order Xanthomonadales; family Xanthomonadaceae; genus Lysobacter_I. The sequence continues at coordinate 2,607 of JAYUIZ010000614.1, forward strand.
TGCTCGGCGCACTCAATATCGCCTCCGAAGCGGACTTCGCACGTGAGAACTGGGAGTCTGCGCTGAGCCGGCTGGAGACAATGCTGGGAGTCGAGCAGACATTGCAGCACCCGGCCGAGGACATAGTTAATACTCGAATCAATCGAGCAAATGTGTTGAAAAAAATTTCAGGGCGCCAAGATGAAGCCAAGGCTGAGCTGGAAGCCTGCCTCCTGCTGTGCCAGAAGAACCCCGCCGCGCGCGCCACGGTATTCAGCTCACTCGCCAGTTTGTTCGACAAACAAGACGATATAACCCAAGCCATCGCCCAAGCGGGCCGCGCACTCGCCCTACGCAACCAGTTGCCAGATCCTGCCGAACGAGTCATTTCACACGGCAATCTGTGCATTTATCTCGAACGACGTAGATTTCCTGAAGATTTCACCGCATCTGGCCGCAATCTGCTTGCTGCACTCCTCTACTGCCTAGTCATAGATCATGGGCAGCACCTGCAGATCACATTCCACAACTACACCATCCGCTTCCGCCACGCCAACGCCAACGGCGAAGCGCTGGCGGTACTTCGCATCGCCGACCTCGTCGCCGACCCCGCCTTCGCCCCGCTCGAACAGTGGCTGCGGCAGCGCCAGGTGTCGCTGGATGCACTGCAGGCGGCTGTCGATGACGCCCTCGACAAAGCCCGCCAAGCCGCCCTTTCCGCCGAGCACACGCCATGACCAGCCTCACCGATCTGCTCACCCAACTCGACGCCGCCGTGCAGGCCGGCGACCGGGCGCTGGCGCTGGAACTGGCCCGGCGCATCCAGCAGCAGCTGGCGCAGGACAGCGAAGCCCTGAACGCCAGCGAACGACGCATGCGTGCCCTGCTGGCGGAACTGGATGCGCGGGATCGACTGGATCGACCCGACGTGCACTTGACGATCAAGCTTGGGGACGTGGTGGGCACCGTGCGTAATACCGAAGCAGACATCGGCAAGGGCAAAGGCACGGTTTACCCGGTCTGGTTCGGCACCAACCGCAAGCCGGAAGGCAACGGCTTCGGCACCGCGCGCCACAGCAGCACCACGCGCGGCCGGGCCGAGGTGTTTGTGCCGGAAGGCCACCGCTTTGGCGAGATCGGTACGTCGTTCTGGAAGAAGCTGCGCCGCTTCGATCTGCGCGACGACACCCTGCGGCTGCAGCACGTTGTGCCGCAGGGCCACGACGATTGGCTGGCCGAACTGCAGCAGACCATGCGCGATGCCCAAGCCGCCGGCGAAGCGCCGCAGGCGCTGGTGTTTCTGCACGGCTTCAACGTCACCTTTGAAGAAGCCGCCATCCGCGCGGCGCAGATCAGCGTGGACCTGATGGTACCGGGCGCCACCGCATTCTTCAGTTGGCCCTCGCGCGGCAGCGTCACCGCCTATCCGGCCGATGAGGCGACGATTGAGGCCAGCGAAGCGGCGATCACCGAGTTTCTGGTCGACTTCGCCGCGAACTGCGGGGCGCAGAAGGTCCACGTCATCGCCCACAGCATGGGCAACCGCGGCCTGCTGCGCGCGCTGCAGCGCATCGCCGCGAACGCGGAGACCCGCGGCAAAGTGACGTTCGACCAGATCTTCCTGGCCGCCCCGGACGTGGACCGCGACCTGTTTCTGGACTTGGCCCACCTCTACGCCGATCACGGCAAACGCACCACGCTCTACGCCTCCGATGGCGATCTGCCGGTACACGTGTCGTCCAAACTCCACGACGCCGCCCGCGCCGGCTATTTCGCGCCATACACGGCGGCACCCGGCGTGGACACCATCGCGGTGCCGGATTTCGACCTGGATCTGCTGGGGCATACCTACTTCGCCCAAGCCGAGTCGCTGCTGTATCACATGCGCGATTTGATGTTGAACGGGAAAGCCACCGTCACCAGTAATCGTTTGGCGGCTATGGTGGGGGAAGGCGCGAATATCTGGACGCTGAAACGGTAGCTGCAGCGTTGGCTTTGCTGACGCCATGGCCGCGATGGATCTTGTGGGCAATCGTCTCGACTGAAGCCGCTACTGCGCAACGGCGCGCGTGTGCCTGAACGCAAGCGGAGGTTTGGTCCGCTTTACGGGTGTCTGAAAGTAAGCGGAGCTTTGCTCCGCTCTACGTCATTGTCATTGTCATTGTCATTGTCAACG
>JAYUIZ010000615.1:0-4752 GCA_043765595.1 Lysobacter sp.
CTGCAGTGCGCCGTCGATCAGACAGGGATGCAGCACGTACTGCTCGAAATCCTTCGCCAACGACGGATGCAGCGAGAGCGTGGCCAAGGCGCAGCCGTCGCCGATCGCCACCTCCTCGATAACCCGGAAGGTGGGGCCGTAGTCAAAGCCCAGACGTTGGAAGGTCCTGTAGTAGCGATCGCCGTCATGGCGCTCGCCGCAGCGCTGCCGCCATTCCGTCAGCGAAGCGCGCGACGGCGGTTGGGATGCACGATGTCCGTCGACGCGGTCGCCGAAGAACGCACGGCCTTCACAGTGCACGACGGTCTCGTGATCATCGTCGACCGTGGTCAGGACGAACTCGACGCTGCTGTCGGCGACGCTGGCACTGGTCGCGTTACGCAGTCCGATCTTGAGATCCTGCTGCGGGTCGGTCAGCGACAGCGGCTGCACCCAGTAAATATCCTTGAGCCGGCGCACGCGCTTTTGCCCGGCAATGGTGGCCGCGACGCAGGCCATTTCGATGAAGCCCGCACCCGGGAACACCGCTTGACCCTGGATCCGGTGATCGCGGGCGTAGTAGTGATTCCCTTCCAGTGCGGCATCGAAGCACACCTGCTCCAACGTCGAAGCATTGTGCGAAATCAGCGGATGCAGGCGCGGCAGCGTGGTCGCCGGTGCGGTCTGCATGGCGCTGAAGTCGACCGCCCAGTGCCTGTCGCGCGCGAACGGATACACCGGCGCACCGGCCACGGGCCGCAGCGGCGTGTCGTGCAGGCGCGTCCAGTCGACTTTGCCGCCCTGCGCCCAGAACGCCGCCAGCCCGGCAAGATCCGACGCGTCGCACAGGGCCTGCATGCGCTCGCGCTGCTCGCGCGTGGCGTAGCCGGCACCGGTCTGCGGATCGGGGCTGCCCTGCCACAGGCGCACGGCTCTGGAAGCGATGCTCGGATCGGCGATATCGGGACCGGCGTCGAGCCAGCGCTGCAGGGTCTGCCGAAGCTGCATTGCACCGTCGACGATCAGCGCAAGCCGCTGGGGCATGGCCTCGCGGCCGATCTGCACGGTGCGGCACAGCGCCGCGATGTCGCAGCCGGGATTGAGGGCGAGAAAATCGACATGCTGTAGGCATATTCGCGCAGGCGTTCGACATTCATCGCGGACAGCACGAACAGCGATCCGCCGACGCTGGCCGGGGCCACCGCCGCTTGCATGGGCAGGTATTCCTCCAACACGGCGCAGGCGTTGACGCCGCCTGCGCCGAAGGCGTTGATCAACGCCCGGCGCGGAACGCCTGCGGGCGATTCCCAGTCACTCAGGCCGGTCTGCAGGAAGCACGGCGCGCGGGCGAAATCGATGTCCGGATTCACGACCTCCGCATGGATGCTGGGCGCGATCTGTCGATGCCTGAACTGCATCAGGATCTTGGCAATGCCGGCGATGCTGGTCGCGGACTCGGCGTGACCGATGTTGGCCTTCAACGACGCCAACGCGCAGAAGCCTGTATCGGCGGTCTGCTGCGCGAAGGCTTGCGTGATCGCGGCGACTTCGAGGCTGTCGCCCATCTGCGTGCCGGTGCCATGGCCTTCGATGAAACCGATCGTGCGAGCCGGTACGTTCGCGTTGGCCAGCGCCTGCACAATCACCTGCGCCTGCGCGTTCGGGTTGGGCGTGGCGTAGCCGTTGGAACGACCGCTGTGGTCGTAGGCGCTGCCGCGGATGACACCGTAGATCCGATCGCCGTCGCGTTCGGCGAGGCGCAGCGGCTTGAGCACGAACGTGCCGATGCCCTCGCCCGGGATGAATCCGTCGTCGCCCGCGCCGTAGCTGCGGCACTGGTCGCCGACCGCGAGCATCCGCCGATGACAGAACGACTGGTACTTGGCGGGATGCAGGTACAGGTTGACGCCGCCGGCAAGCGCGATCTGGCACTCGCGGCGCCGCAGGCTTTCGCAGGCGAGATGCACCGCGACCAGCGACGACGAGCACGCGGTGTCGACGGGGATGCTCGGGCCCTGCAGATCCAGCGCGTAGGAGACGCGGTTGGCGATCGACCACGGCATCGCGCTGGGCGTGACCATCTGGCCGCGCTGCCAGGCCTCCGGGGCCAGCAGCTGGTAGGAGTTGGTCGTCACACCCACGAAGACGCCGACATCGGCGCTTTTGCCCTTCGGGTGCCGCTGCTTCAGGCGCTCACGCGTATAGCCGGCATCTTCGATCGCCGACCAGGCGGACTGCAGGAAGCGGCGCTCCTGCGGGTCGATGATGTCCGCTTCGGCAGCGGCGATGTTGAAGAAGCCTGCGTCGAACTTGTCGAAGTCTTCGAGAAAACCGCCGCGCTTGCAGTAGATCTTGCCGTGCTCGGACTGCGCGGGGTCGGGGTCGTAAAACGACGACGCATCCCAGCGGTTTTCGGGCACGCCCTCGATGAGATCGGTGCCGGCGCGCAGATGCGCCCACAGCGCGTCCATATCATCGGCCTGCGGGAACGAGGCATGCACACCGATGATGGCGATCGGCTCGGCATGCGCGTGCGTGTGCATATCCGCATCGGGCGCGGGTGCTGCAACCGCCGTCGGTTGCGGTTGGATGGCGGTGGATGTGACGGTCGATGGTGTGGCACCGGTCGTGGATTCCACCGCGTTGCCGACGCCTTGCGTCTCACCCTCGCCTTCGCCCGCGAACCTTGCGGTCAGCGCGGCAGCTGCGTGTTCGACTAGATACGCGGCCAGCTCGGCAACGGTCTCGTATTCGTACATCAGGGTCTTCGGCAGATCGCCGAGATCCTGTTCCAAGGCCGCATTGAAGCGGCCGATCATGATCGAGTCGAAGCCGAACGCCTGGAAGCGTTCTTCGATATCGATCCGGTCGGCCGGAATTCTGGTTTCGGCATGGACCAGCCCGCACAGATAGTCGCAGGTCTGCGCCAGCAGGATGTCGCGGTCGATCGGCGCTCCGCCGGCCTGCGCGGTGGCGGTGGCGGTGCTGGACGGGTCGCAGTAGGCCGCGATCTTCGACGGATGGCCGTACAGCGCCAGCGCCCGCGGAAGACCGGACAGCAACAGCGTGTTCCAGTAATCGAAGCCGATCCCGGTCGGCAGCGCGCACAGCCCGGTCCGTTCCTCAGTACGCCGAAGATCGGCCGCGGACAGTTGCATGCCACCGGCCTGCCAGTACGGCCAGCCGATCGACAGGGTCTTGCCGTAACGCATGCCGCGCGTCCGTGCGGATTCGCGATGATCGGCGAACGCGTCCATGAAAGCGTTGGCGTAGGCGTAGTCGGTCTGGCCGACGTTGCCGAAGCTGCCAGCGCCCGACGAGAACAGCACGAACAGGTCCAGCGGCTCTTCAGCGGTGAACTGGTCCAGATACAGTGTGCCCTGCACCTTCGGCGCCAGCACCCTGCGGAACTGCGCGCGGTCCTTGCGGATCAGCAGCCCATCGTCGTTGACGCCGGCGCTATGCAGCACACCATTCAGCGCGCCGAAGCGTGCCTTGATGTCCGCGATCAGCGCGCGCGTCCGCTCCGCATCGGCAATGTCCGCCTGCAGATACACCGCTTCCGCGCCGAACCTACGCAGTTGTTCCAGCGCGTCCTCGCCACGGGCATCCAGGGCCGAACGCCCGGTGATCGCCAGCTTGGCGCGGTACTGTTCGGCCAGATGGCGCGCGAACAGGATGCCCAGGCCGCCAAGTCCGCCAGTGATGAGATACGTCCCGCCGTGCTTGAGCGGCATCGGCCCTGCCGGCGCGCGTTCGGGCAACTGCAGTGCAAGCGCGCGCACCGAGCGTTGCCCCGCGACGGCGCCGTGCGTCCGGTAGCGGACTTCGGCTTCACGCTGCGGCGGGGTCTGTAGTTCGTCGATGAGCGCTGTGACGGTGTCGATGACGCTGGTCGCCGGATCGATGTCGTCGTGCTCGATCGAGAGCACTCGGCCGTGATAGCGGTTGTTCTCCAGCGCGAGCGAGCGATAGAAGGCCGCCAACGCTTCGCAGGGGGCCGTGTTCACCTCGGCGCTGGTGTGGAAGAACGACACGAATGCGCACGCCACCTGCTGCGCGCCGGCGCCGGCAAGCGCTCTGCAAAATCCGAACAGTGCGTCGATACCTGCATGCAGGGCGCGTTCGATGGCCTCGCCTGCCGGCTGATCGGCTATCTGGTTCGCCTGCGCGTCGGCGTGCGACGACAGGCGCGCAGCGTTTGCGTTGTGGATCACCCGGGTCGGTATGCGGCCTTGGCGCCTCAATGCCTCCAGCAGCGACTCGAAATGCTGCGGCTGCGTGGCATCCACGCAGAACTGATCGGCAGCGTCCTGCCGGAAGGCATCGCCCAGACGGACGAGCACAATGGTCTTCAGCGGCGACGCGATGTGCAGGCGCGCCTTGATCTGCTCGAACAGCTGATCGTCGGTGTCGATAATCAGCAGCGCGTCGTCGGGCCCGAAGGCGGCGCGCGACGCGGGCAGCGCGGTGTCCCGCCAGACCGGTGCATAGCAGGTCGACCGCTTCTCTTCGCCGCTGTTGGCAAGCAGCGGCGCAGTCGCGGATGGCGTTGCGGCGGGCGTAGGGTCGAAAGCCGCGACCAGAGCCGGGGCCGGCTGTGGCCAGTAACGTTCCTTCGCGAAGGGATAGCCCGGCAGACCGTGAAGCCGCTGCGGCAGGTAGCCCGCATAGAACGACGGCCATTCGATCTTCGCGCCCTGCGCCCAAAGCGCGGCGAGCGCGGCAGACTGGCGCAGGCCGTTCCGCCGCAGCAGATCGGCGGCATCTTCG
>JAYUIZ010000616.1:0-1711 GCA_043765595.1 Lysobacter sp.
AGCCGGCGAGGGTCAGCCCCCGCTGGGCTGGCGCCGAGGAAGCGAGAACTACGATGTGCTGCGTCAACAGATTCCCGAGTTAGCGCAATTGGATGACAACCAGCTGCGCGAGTATTTGAAGCCAAAAGAGTCCGGATTCCGTGCGGAAATCTATCTACCCGACCCGGATATCCTTGGCTCCGGTTACAAACCTATCGTCGCATTCAAAGGGTCTTCAGGCCCGATCGAATTTGCGAATGGCACGAAGCGCGAGACGTTCCTTGAAGACTTTGCGGGCGTCAACGGCCCGCAGGCGATTGGGTTGCAGACCGATTACTATGATCGCGCCATGCGTTTAGCCGTAGTCTTGAAAGACAACGGTGCCCGCGTCGACTACACCGGCCACTCCCTCGGCGGTGGCATGGCAACCGCCGCCGTTGCGGTCAGCGGCGAGCGCGCATTGACCTTCAATGCCGCACCGCTGCATCCGATGACAGCGCAGCGATTCGCCAGCCAGAATCCTGGTGTTGAGCTTTACGACCCCAATGCGCGCATTACCGCCTATCAGGTACAAGGCGAGCTGCTGAGCGATGGCGTGGTGCACAACATCGGTCGACCTGGACGCTTTCCACAATCAGCAGCTGGCCGACGTGATGCGGCACAGTTCGACCATCCTGCTCAACGTGCCTGACGATGCGCGGGAAGCATTGATAGAGCGGATCGGCGAGCAGATGCCGCAGCATGCCCGCGTGTCGTTCGCTGCCCTGGTGGACACGTTGGCGGCTGGCGACCCCGAACGCTATCTGCGCGATATGCCGCTGGCGGCCGGGCGCGTGGTGCCGATGCAGGCGATGAAGCGCAGCGACCCCGATGACCCTGAAAGCGCGTCGATCCCGCGCGCGGAGGTGCCTACTCTGTCGGGTGTATCCAGCTTCGCCGGGCCGCTGCTGGCGCTGGCGCATCGCGAGGCGGAAGCGGCCCGCGCCGGCAATGAGCTGGGCGAGTGGGTCGAGATCGGCGGCAAGTATCAGGCGAAAACGCTGGACAATACCGGCGATGCCGTCAGCGGCATGGCAAGCGTTGCGGCCGATGTGCAAAGCGGCGTGTCCCGCACCATCGGCCAGACGGCGGCCACGGGTCTGCGCATGAGCGGCGAAGCTTCTGCCGAGGTTCGCGAGTTCGCCGGGAAGGCGGAGGCAAGCGTCGATTTCGTGCAGGGGGAAGTTCAGGCACGCGGCGCATCTGCTGGCGCGGCGGTCCTGCGCCGGATCGGAGATATCGACCTTCTGCCCGATGGCGTGCAGCGCTGGGCGAACCGTGAGGCCTCTGAACTGCAGCAGGCCGGCAGTGCGGCCCGCGAACGTAACCTGGGCGAAGCGGCAGACGCCCTGCGCGATGCCGGCCAGGAAGCACGGCAGATCCGCGAAAACTCGCAGTTTGTCGCGCAGACGTTGGACACGGTGACCGTGCGAGGCAGTCAGAATCAGCATGATGCGATTGCCTATGCGGGCAAGTCGGTGGATCAGGTTCTGGATATCGCAGGCGACAAGCTGGCGCAGGTCAGCGGTTATGCGCCCACTGCCGGCGCGGTGGCGCTTGCGGGCGCTGCGTTGCACGCCAACACCGTGATGGCCCATGGTGATCCCGTGAGCATCGCCAAGTCGGTGACGTTCACTGGGCTGGTGGTGCCATCAGGCAGCGAGAGTTTCAATCGCCATCTCAATGACACGGT
>JAYUIZ010000617.1:0-4686 GCA_043765595.1 Lysobacter sp.
GACCAGCGTGCACGGCGCAATCAACATGCTCGGCCTGGCCAAGCGGCTGAAGGCGCGCATCCTGCAGGCCTCCACCAGTGAGGTCTACGGCGACCCGGAAGTGCATCCGCAGCCGGAAGGCTACTGGGGCCGGGTCAATCCGATCGGCATCCGCAGCTGCTACGACGAAGGCAAGCGCTGCGCCGAAACCCTGTTCTTCGACTATCACCGCCAGCACGACCTCGACATCAAGGTCGTGCGTATCTTCAACACCTACGGCCCGCGCATGCACCCGAACGACGGCCGGGTGGTGAGCAACTTCATCGTCCAGGCGCTGCGCGGCCAGGACATCACCATCTACGGCGACGGCAGCCAGACCCGCAGCTTCTGCTACGTCGACGACCTGATCGAGGGTTTCGTGCGGATGATGGCCAGCCCGCACGGCTTCACCGGCCCGATCAACATCGGCAACCCGGGCGAATTCAGCATGCTCGAACTGGCCGAAAAGGTGCTGGCGCTGGTCGGCGGCCATTCCAAGCTGGTGTTTCGGCCGCTGCCCTCCGACGATCCGCGCCAGCGCCAGCCGGATATCGCGCTGGCCCGGTCCGAACTGGGCTGGGAACCAAAAGTCGCGCTGGACGACGGCCTGAAAGAAACCATCGCCTACTTCCGCCGCACGCTGGACCAGGCCGCGGCATGACCGACACCTCGTTCGCGGTCATCGTCACCAGCTACAACTACCGCGCCTACGTTGCCGAAGCGGTCGACAGCGCGCTGGCGCAGACCCGCGCGCCGAAACAGATCGTGGTGGTCGACGACGGCTCGAAAGACGGCACGCCGGATCTGTTGCACGAACGCTATGGCGACGATCCACGGGTGACTCTGCTGATGTGCAAGAACGGTGGTCAACTGGCCGCTTTCCAGCGCGGTCTCGCCGCAACCGATGCCGATGTAGTCTGCTTCCTTGATGCCGATGATCGCTGGAATCCGACGCACCTGGAAAAGATCGGCGCCGTCTACGATGCACGCCGCGATGTCGACTTCGTCTTCAACGATATCGTTCTATTCGGCAACGAGTCCCGGACCATTGCCTTTGCCGACCGTGAGATGGACCTGGGCTACACCGCAGTCGCGACCTATGAGCTGGTGCATTGGTATGGCGCGCCGACGTCGGCCATTTCCCTGCGCCGCACGATGGCCGAGCACTGCCTCGATCTGCCGCCTCACACCGCGAAGATCTGGCGGCTTTCCGCGGACAATTGCCTGGTGTACGGCACCAGCCTGTTCGCGGGACGAAAATATTTCCTGCCTACCGGCACCGTTGGCTACCGCATCCACGGTAAGAACGGATGGTGGTCTAAACGCGGCCCGACCGAGACGTATCTCAACAGGATGCGCTCGCGCGGGTTGGTCGCCGAATACGCGCGTATCGCCGGGATCGTGCCCGAATCCATAGAACTGGTGAAGCACGAGTTCAAGACCAAACCCGACCCCGACTGGCGCGAGATTCGCCGCTATGCCGGGTTGGCGTTGCGGACCCGTGGCAGCCTGTTCAAGCGCACGGAGCGCGCCTTGAGCATCCTGACGCATCGCCTGAAATCCCCGAAACGTTCTAAGCACACAGAACGCGCGACATGAAAATCCTGCTCACCAATTTCCACGAAGGCGACGGCGGTGGGCACACCACCTACCTGCTGGCGTTGGCGCGTGGGCTTGCGGCCGGGCACGAAGTGCATCTTGCGGTGCCGGCGACCAGCCGGCTGTATCGCGAAGCCGCTGCGCTGGGCGGCGTGCACGTGCTGGCGCAGCCGTTTCCGAACGCGATCGCGCAACTCGCCGCGGCCGCGCGCGCGCGGCGGCAGCTGCGTGACTACCTGCGCACACATGCGTTCGACATCGTCCACGTCAATGGCTCCACCGACCATCGCATGGTGCTGTCGGCCTGCGGCAGCCTGGCGCGCAGGCCGCGGGTCGTGCTGACCAAACATAATTCGAAGCCGGCGCAGGGCGTGACCCATCGCTGGCGCGCGCGGCGCACCGATCTGGTGATCGCGGTCTGCGATGCCACCCGGCGGATGCTCGAAACCGGGCCCTATGCGCGCTGCCAGCTGCGCACGGTGCGCAACGGCATCGATGTCCGCCACTACCTGCCCTGGTCCGACGAGGCCGCGCGCGCCATCCGTGAGCGCTGGAGCGGCGAGGGCCGGCTGCTGCTGGGCAGCAATGCCGGCACCGCCGAACACAAGGGCTGGATGGATCTGATCGAAGCGGTGGCCACGCTGCCCACGGCGCAGCGCGCGCGCGTGGATGTGCTGCTGTGCGGCCAACCGCCGCTGCCCGAACAGACGCAGCGCATCGAAGCGCTTGGACTTGCGGCGCAGGTACATTTTGCAGGGCTCTTGTCGGATGTGCGCCCGGTGGTCGCGGCGATCGATGTCGGCTTCGTGCTGTCGTACGCGGTGGAAACCATATCTTTCGCCTGCCGCGAGACGATGGCGATGGCCAAGCCGGTGCTGGTCAGCGACTACGCAGGTCTACCCGAGAACATCGACGACGGCGTCGACGGCTGGCGGGTGCCGGTACGCGACCGCGCGGCGATCGCGGTCGCGGTGGCAGAGATGCTGGAACATCCGGAACGCCTGCGGACGATGGGGGACGCCGCGCGGCGCAAGGCCGAGCGCGAATTCGGCCTCGACCGCTTCATCGCCGCCACCCGGGACGCCTACGCCGCACTGCTGCCCGCGGCCGCGACCGCGGCGGCATAGCCAGCGAACGCTGTCGGCAGGACATGCTGTCGCAGGGCACTTCCGGCGGCCTGCTAAACTGCCGCTATGCCTATCCTTACTTTGAATGATGTCGATTTCGGCGTCGGTGGTCCCCTGTTGCTCGCTGGCGTCAATCTTGCGATTGAACCAGGCGAACGCATCGCCCTGATCGGCCGCAACGGCGCCGGTAAATCCACCCTGCTGCGCTTGTTGGCCGGCGAACACAAGCCCGACGACGGGGAGATCCGCATCGAAGGCGGCGTGCGTATCGCGCGTCTGGAGCAGGAAGTGCCGGCCGGCGCCGCCGGCAGCGTGTTCGATGTGGTCGCCGAGGGTCTGGGCGAGATGGGCAAGTTCCTCGCCGATTACCACCATCTGATCCACGCCGATGAGATCGACACCGATGCGCTGTCCGCAGTGCAGGCGAAGATCGAGGACGCCAACGGCTGGTCGCTGGACCAGCGCGTCACCGAGACGTTGACCAAGCTGGATCTGGACGGCGACGCCGATTTCGCGAAGCTGTCGGGCGGCATGAAGCGTCGGGTGCTGCTGGCGCGTGCGCTGGTGTCGGCGCCGGACCTGCTGCTGCTGGACGAACCGACCAATCACCTCGACATCGCCGCCATCGACTGGCTCGAAGGTTTTTTGAAGGCGTGGCAGGGCGCGCTGATCTTCGTCACCCACGACCGGCGCTTCCTGCGCGCGCTGGCCACCCGGATCGTCGAGATCGACCGCGGTCAGCTGACCAGTTGGCCGGGCGACTGGGAAAACTATCTGCGCCGCAAGGAAGAGCGGCTTAACGCCGAAACGCAGGAAAACGCCCGCTTCGACAAGATGCTGGCGCAGGAGGAAGTCTGGATCCGCCAGGGCATCAAGGCCCGCCGCACCCGCGACGAGGGCCGCGTACGCAGACTGAAGGCGATGCGCGACGAGCGTGCGCAGCGCCGCGACCTGTCCGGCAATGTGCGCATGGAAACCGCGCAGGCCGGGGCCTCGGGCAAGAAGGTCATCGAAGCGAAAGACGTCACCTTCGCGTTCGGCGAGCGCGTGCTGCTCAGGAATATCTCAACCACCATCCAGCGCGGCGATCGCATCGGCCTGATCGGCGCGAACGGCAGCGGCAAGACCACGCTGCTCAAGCTGCTGCTGGGCGATCTGCAGCCGCAGTCCGGCGAGATCAAGATCGGCACACAGCTGCAGGTCGCGTATTTCGACCAGTACCGCGCGACGCTGCGTGAAGACTGGAACGCGTTGGAGAATGTGTCTGAAGGCAAGGATTTCGTCGAGATCAACGGCAAGCAGAAGCACGCCATCGGCTATCTGCAGGATTTCCTGTTCACGCCCGAACGTGCGCGCGCGCCGATCACCCGCCTCTCCGGCGGCGAGCGCAACCGCCTGCTGCTGGCGAAGCTGTTCGCACAGCCGTCCAACCTGCTGGTGATGGACGAACCTACCAACGACCTGGACGTGGAAACGCTGGAGCTGCTGGAAGAACTGCTGGGCGAATATCCCGGCACGCTGCTGCTGGTCAGCCACGACCGCGACTTCCTCGACAGCGTGGTGACGTCGACGCTGGTGATGGAAGGCGACGGCCGCGTGGGCGATTACGTCGGCGGCTACAGCGACTGGCTGCGCCAGCGCCCGACCCGGGGCGAATCGGCCAAAGCCACCGCTGCGGCCGCGCCCAAAGCGGTTGCTGCGCCCGTCGTCGTCGAGGCCACGCCCGCCGCGCCCAAGCGCAAGCTCAGCTACAAGGATCAGCGCGCGCTCGAACTGCTGCCCAAGACGATCGAGGATCTGGAAACGAAGATCGCGACCATGACGGCGGCGATGCATGAGCCGGCCTTCTATCAGCGCGATCACGCTGCGGTGAACGCGCACAACGCCGAGATCGCGGCCGCGCATGCGGCGCTTGAGCAGGCCTACGCCCGCTGGGAAGCCC
>JAYUIZ010000618.1:0-1708 GCA_043765595.1 Lysobacter sp.
TTCATCAATGCTCATCAGTGTGGGGGCGCCATTGACCGGCTTGGCAATATTCATCACGTTGATCGCCACTGGCTTGTGGTCGAGCAGCGTGCTCTGGCCGACGAATGACGACATCCATGCGCCGCCGCGCTTGCCGGTGCGGGCGTAATAGTCGGCGTAAAACAGGCCGATCTGGCTGCCGTCGCTGTCGATAACATTGAAGACGCGCACGTCGGGATGATAGACGGGCAGGTCGGTGCGCTCCACGAAGTCCACGCCGTAGAAGCGTTTGAGTGCGTAAAACACCCCGTCCTTCAGCACCCGGTCCAGCTCGAAATAGTTCTTCACCTCATCGGCATCCAGCGCGTAGCGCGCGACACGCACCTGCTCGGCATAGAATTCCCAATCCCAAGGCTGCAGTTCGAAGTCGCCGCCCTGTTCGCGGATCAGCGCTTGGATGTCGGCCGCTTCGCGACGGGCGTTAGCCATCACCGTCGGCACCAATTGAGTGACCATTTCAAGTACTGCCTCGGGGGTGCCGGACATCTGGCTTTCCAACTGATAGGCGGCATGGTTAGGGTGCCCTAACATCTTGGCGCGCTGTGCCCGCAGCGCCGTGAGCCGCAGGACCGTAGCGCGGGTATCGCCATCCCCTGCCTTGAGCCCGCGCGATGCCGATGTCTCCCAGATCCGCTGGCGCAGTGCGCGGTTTTTCAGCGTAATCAGCACCGGTTGTCTGGTCGTGTTAGTGATACGCAATAGCCACTTGCGTGGGTGACCGGCATCGGCGGCTGCTTTGGCTGCGGCGGAAACGGCGTCGGTATCCAAACCGTCCAGCTCGGCTTCGCTTTCGACGACGACCGATGCCCCCTCCGTCTGTTTGAGCAATGCCTGCTGGAAGACAGTCGTCAGGCTGGCCTCTTCCTCGTTGAAGGCGCGCACCTGTGCCTTCGCGGATTCGTCCAGCATTGCGCCGGCGCGCACGAAGCGCTTGTAGGTCTGATCGATCAGGCGTAGGTCTTCGGCATTGACCTTCAGCGATTCACGGCTGTCGTGCAGCGCTTTGACCCGCTTGAACAACGGGCCGTTGAGCAGAATGGCGTCTTCGTGAGCGGCGAGTTTCGGCGCCAGCCTGGACTGGATCGCGCGGAGTCCATCGGTGCTGTCGGTGCCGGTTAGATTGAAAAACACTGCCCCGGCCCGTCCCAAGACCTCTCCAGAACGCTCCATGGCCTCAAGGGTGTTCTTGATCGTCGGTGGTTCGGGATCGTTCGCGATGGTTTCAATTTCGGCCAATTGCTGGGCCATACCCTGGATGAAAGCCGGCTCGAAGTGTTCTTCGCGGATAGTTCGAAAGTCCGGCGCTTGCAGGGGCAGGCGGCTGGGCGCGAAGAACGGGTTGGCAGCCCGGTCAACCGACAGGTTGCCAGCGGTGAGCTGCAGGGTTGCTTGAGTTTCATTCAATCGATCGCCGGAATTCGAAGCCTCAGCGGATCCAAGCACCATGGTCAACGCTGCGGCCAGGGCGCCGGTAGTCAGGGATTTATAGATCACGTCAACTCCTTCGGAATATCAGCACGTCATCAAGGAAAAAAACCGCCGGTGAACACTCGTTTCACTCACGTTGGCAAAAGCTCGCACAGCGGATCGTCGCGACCGTTTGTCGTCGCGGCACATCGGATCAATGCACACCGATCGCGCCCTCGAATACCACAACGCCGTACATGAC
>JAYUIZ010000619.1:0-1707 GCA_043765595.1 Lysobacter sp.
CGGCACTGCTCAGCGCCGACGGCCAGCGTTTCGTCACCATGGTGCGGATGAACCCGGCGGTGCAGGCCGGCATCCGCCGCTGGCTCACCGACATGCGCGTGTCGCTGATCCAGACCCACGAGAACTACCAGTACATGCGCGACCAGATGTCGCCGGCATTCCAGCGCAGCGGCCTGCCCGAGGCGCTGCTGTTCGGGATCATGGCCAAGGAGTCCACCGGCCGCGTCCACGTGGGCTCGCGCGCCGGTGCGGTCGGGCCGCTGCAGTTCATGCCGGCGACCGGCCGCCGTTTCGGCCTGGGGCCCGACGGCACCGGGTTCGATACCCGCTACGATCCGCGCATGTCGGCCGGCGCCGCCGCCGCCTACCTCAGCGAGCGCAACGCCGAATTCGGCAACAACATCGAGTTCTGGCTGGCCGCCTACAACGGCGGCGAAGGCCGTGCGCTGCGCGTGTATCGCGCTACCGGCGGCCGCAGCTTCTGGGATGCGTCGGTCTACGAGCAGTTCCCGGCCGAGACCAAGGATTACGTGCCGATGGTCATCGCTGCGGCGTGGCTGTATCTGCATCCGAAAGAGTACGGCCTGAGCTTCCCGAAGATCGACGCCAAGCCTTCGACCTTCCGTCTGGCGCGTCCCGCCTCGATCTACGAATTGACCATCTGCCTCGGCAACGGCGGCACCGGCGACGGTTTCATGCGCGCGTTGCGCAATCTCAACCCGCGCTACGAAGCCGATGACTGGATTCCCAGCGGTACCACCATGGTCGGTACGGCCAGGATCGTCAGCCTCTACAACCGCTATTGCCTCCAAGGCCAGCGCGCCGAACTGGCCAGACAACTGGTGACCAGCGACGCGAAGTCCGCGATCGTCCGCGTGGGCGCGATCGAGACCGTGGTCGGCACCGCGACCGGCGAAGACGGCACCGCAGTGCCTGCCGGAAACGCGCCCGCTCCGGTGGCGGAAAAGCCCAAGGACAAGCCAAAGCCCAAGTCCGTCCGCCAGCACAAGGTCGCCCGTGGCGACACGTTGATGTCGATCTCGCGCAAGTACGACTGCCGGATCGGTGAGCTGGCGAAAGCCAATGGCCTCAAGGCACCGCGCTACACGGTGAAGCCGGGGCAGCAGATCAAGTTGCAGGGCTGCGGGAGCTAAGCGCCGACGCGAACGCTCGTAGCGGTTAAGGTCGGATCGCTACCGGATCTCGATCCCAGACAGCTTCCACCACAGCAGCCTGTAACGTTTGAAGACCAGTTTCGCCGGAGCGACGCCATCGCCTTGCGGTTGCAGGGTCACGATGAAGGTCGACAGATTTTCGTAGCGTGCGGAGGTCTTCCACTGCTGCATATCGATCGCGCCGCTGCCGTGCCGGCCGGTCGTCTCGTCTGGTGGGACTGCCGCCAGGCCATCGCGGGCAAGACCGCGGCCGGTGAACATCAGCATCAGTCCCTGTTTTGACACCATTGCGTCGATTGCAGGGCCTGCGGCGGAAGTTGCGAGGGCCGCGCCGAAGTCGCGCCAGCCGCCGCTGCCATCGCCGCCGATGCGTTCGGCCGCCGCGATGGAGAATTGCGACTTCAGATCCTGGCGCAGCGCGGGAAAGTCGACGTAAGCGGCCAGCGCGTCGGCGTCGCCGCGTTGCGCGGCCATCAGCATTGAGCGCACGGTAAGCTGCGGCGCGAAATATACCCAAGCTAGGAAAGCGATG
>JAYUIZ010000620.1:0-16700 GCA_043765595.1 Lysobacter sp.
CGGACAAGGCGATTACGCAGGGTGCGACTCGACGGTGATGTCATTGAACGGATTCCCCAGTCGGGACGGCCAAGACCGGTACCATAGTTGACTTGAAAAGAATGCGTCAAATACTTGACAGGCTTGGTTTTTTTTAACATTTCGGTTTAACTGGACTTTAACGCCCCGTTCATGCTCGCGGCCCCAGAACTGCAGGCCGCGTCACCTTCGCGGCCCTTTCTTCCCATACAGGTTCACGGTTTGACTTCCCATGTCCATTGACGCCATCGACCCGGCCTTCGACCTCATTGCGCGCGGCGCCGACGAAATCCTCAAGCGCGAGGAGCTGCAGGCCCGCCTCGACGCGTTCAAGGCCGGCGGCCGCCCGCTGCGGATCAAGGCCGGCTTCGACCCCACCGCGCCCGACCTGCACATCGGCCACACCGTGCTGCTGAACAAGATGCGCCAGTTCCAGGACCTAGGGCATCAGGTGATCTTCCTGATCGGCGACTTCACCGGGATGATCGGCGACCCCACCGGCAAGAACGTCACCCGCAAGCCGCTGACCCGTGAGGACGTACTGGCCAACGCCGAGACCTACGCCGAGCAGGTGTTCAAGGTGCTGGACAAGGCACGCACCGAAGTGCGCTTCAACAGCGAATGGTTCGGCAGGATGAGCGCGGCCGACCTGATCAAGCTCGCCGGCCAGCACACGGTCGCGCGCATGCTCGAGCGCAACGATTTCGCCAAGCGCTACGCCGCGCAGCAGTCCATCGCGATCCACGAATTCCTCTACCCGCTGGTGCAGGGCTACGACTCGGTGGCGCTGAAGGCCGACGTGGAGCTGGGCGGCACCGACCAGAAGTTCAACCTGCTGATGGGCCGCGGCCTGCAGGAGCACTTCGGCCAGCCGCCGCAGATCGTGCTGACCATGCCGCTGCTGGAAGGCCTGGACGGCGTGCAGAAGATGTCGAAATCGCTGGGCAACTACATCGGCATCAACGAGCCGGCCATCGATATCGTCAACAAGACCATGAAGATCGGCGACGCGCTGATGTGGCGCTGGATCGATCTGCTGAGCTTCGAGATCGGCATCGAAGAAGCGAAGCGGCTCAAGGCCGATATCGACGATGGCCGGCTGAATCCGCGCGACCTGAAGCTGCGCCTCGCCCGCGAACTCGCGACCCGCTTCCACGATGCCGCGGCGGCCGAAACCGCCATCGCCGGCTGGCAGGCCGCGGTGAGCGGCGAGGGCGACATGACGTTGCTGGCGCTGCAGGACGTCGTAGTCCCGGCCGAAGGCATCCGCATCGCCGCGCTGCTGACCGCCGCCGGCATCACGCCCAGCAATTCCGAAGCCAACCGCAAGCTCAGGGAGCGCGCGGTGAAGGTCGGTGGCGAAGTGGTCGAAGATCCGGCGACGAGCTTTGCCCCGGGCTTCGAGAGCGTGCTGCAGGTGGGCAAGCGCAACTTCGCGCGGGTGCGGCTGGTCGCCGGCTGAGCGCGATCATCGTGCCATGGATGCTGCCGAATGCGCGTGAGATAGTGTATGTGCGAACCCGGCGCAATAAGTTGAGATCCACGTCCCCCGGGCGATGTTGATCCGCTATTTCGAGAGGTGCCTAGGCATGCGTTCCCATTCCGGCAGGCTCTGCATCCCATTTCTGTTTCTTTCAATCGTGTCTACGGGATGTTCCATGAATGATCTACCGATGAAGGCTCCCTCGGCTTCGGATTCCATGGAAGCGCCGCCGGGAGTTTCCGCCGAGGCGGTATTGTCATGCGCTGAAACCGCGGTCGTGAAGCTCCAAAAAACCGACGAACAATGGGACCTACGCGTCACCCGCAAGGACATCCGGTCTGGAGTCCTCGAGACCGGAAATTTCGCCGAAGAAAACGAGTCCGGCTTTCGTGTGAAGATAACCTTCGATTCCGATGCCCACCGGATCGACATCGTGCTCAAGGGCGCGGGGGCCTACTTCGTCGATCTCGGGGTCGACAGCGCTATCGATGCGTTGACCGCGGCGATGCGCGAATGCCTGCCGCGATCCGCGGGGACACCGTTAAGCTAGCTCATGTAGGCCATGGCTTGTTTCGTGCGATATAACGAGAGTCGTCTGCACCAAGTTCCACCAACGCCGTACAGGAAAAACGAGGTTTGCAAGGATGACCGAATATTCAATCGAGGCCCGTTCCTTCGATATCTTGGGTGTCGCCAGCCATAATTTTCTCGTGCTGCGTGACGAAAAAGGGAAGGCTATCGCCGAGTTGCATGGCCTTGCCACTGATCGCGAAACCAAAAAACAGATGCCCATAGGCTACGATGAAGACAAGCACTCGCTACGCGTCTGGCACTTCGCGCTCGACCCGGAATATGCTGAGCGCATGGGTGTACGGCCAAGCAAGTCCGGGCTGCTTCTAGATGGGCAGGACCATGTGACAGTGCTCAAGGCGGACAAACAAGAGATCATGGCCAGATGGAACGCTGCAGTGGTTGCGAAAGGGCAGCTCAACGCGCTGGATCTTGATTATCCGAGCGGTGGATTCAAATCTCCGAGCGGCACCGTCAACAGCAATGCTGCCTATCGCACACTGAGCGAGATCATGGGTGTTTCCGTGCGGGACTTTAAATGGAAGGTCGAGCCTGGGCTCGATTATCGAATGGTTGATCCGAAAACGATCGAAACGCTGCGTACTCATGACTACCCCGTGCTGAAGCATCCGGCAATCAAAGAAGGCGACCAATACATTCGTTCTGATGCTAAAAAACAATCGAAGCTTCTCGACGATCAAGGCGAAAGCCTGGCGATGACCGATGCACGCATTCCAGGCCATCCCCGGTATGGCGATTACACTCGCATACGGGAAGGCCTAGCCTGCTCGATTCAGGACTCCGAGCGACTCGACAATGTCGCTGCGTCGACTTATCGCGAAACCGTGTCGAATCCGTGCGTGCGGCAGGTGGACTATGCCGGTGTCCATAATGGTTTCGCCGTCGCGGCCTATGCGCCCCATGGGTTAGGCCGCGAACCGATGTTCAATGCTTATACGCCGGTGGCCCCAGCCGAGCGCGAGTCGGCCGATGTCAATATGAGTCAAGCACATTCGCTCACCGTTGCGCAGACTGAGGCCCAATTGCAGGCTCAGACGCAGCAGCAATCGAACCCTGATAATGGCGGGCCGACTTTGAGTATTGGGTCAAGAAACGGTTGATGTTGCGAGCCGCAAACGATCACCAATAGATCGCGTCGATTTGGTGCTGATCTGTATCAGAGAGTAAGATCGGGGTCAAAGTGATGTGCTAAGCAATCGCAGCTTGAATTAGGATCGCTTCATCATGCTCTTATAGGAATTCTCCATGTTCTTTCGTCCCCCAATGTTTGCACTGCTTATGGCTCTGCCCTTGACCACCCTCGCCGCCGACCTGCCCACCCCGCCCGACGCCGCCCAAAAGCCGCATACCGTCAAGGCGCCGCACGGCGCGACGCGCAGCGACGAGTACTACTGGCTGCGCGACGACAAGCGCCAGGACAAGGCGATGCTGGGCTATCTCAACGCTGAGAACGCCTACGCCGACCAGCTGATGGCACCGCTCAAGCCGCTGCAGGAGACCCTGTACAACGAGATCGTCGGCCGCATCAAGCAGGATGACGACTCGGTGCCGTACCGCGAACGCGGTTGGTGGTATTTCACCCGCTTCCAGGCCGGTAAGGACTATCCGGTCTATCTGCGCGCCAAGGCCGCGACCGATGGCAGCCAGGGCAAGGACGAGCAGGCGATGCTCGACGTGAACGTCCTGGCCAAGGACAAGAACTACTACAGCGTCGGCGACATGGCCGTGAGCCAGGACAACAAGTTCCTGGCCTACGCCGAGGACGACAACGGCCGCCGCCAGTACACGGTGCGCTTCCGGAACCTCGATACCGGCGAGCTGTATCCTGACGAGATCAAGGGTGTCTCGGCGAATCTGGTCTGGGCCGACGACAACAGGACGCTGTTCTACGTCGAGAACGATCCCGAAACCCTGCTCAGCGTGCGCGTGAAGAAGCACGTGCTGGGCACGCTGGCCAGCGCCGATACGCTGGTCTATGAAGAAAAGGACGACAGCTTCTACATCGGCATCGGCCGCACCCGCGATGACGGCTACATCTGCATCACCGTGGAAAGCACGGTGTCCAGCGAAATGCGCTGCGCGCCGGCTGCCGACCCGAAGACCTTCACCGTGCTTGCCCCGCGCCAACGCGATGTCGAATACGACGCCGACCATCTGGGCGGCCGCTGGGTGATCCACACCAATGCGCCCGGCGCCGACGGCAAGCCGGCCGCCAACTACAAACTGATGACCGCCGACAGCGGCGCGACCTCGCGCCGCGAGTGGAAGGAATGGGTGGCGCACCGCGACGATGTGTTCATCGACGGCTTCGAGCTGTTCGACGGTTTCACCGTGATCGCTGAACGGTCCGACGGCCTGGAGCGCATCCGCCTGCTCAAGCCCGACAGCGAGGAATACGTGAAGGCCGACGAGCCGGCGTATTCGATGGGGCTTTCGACCAATTCCGAATCCGATACGCCTTGGCTGCGCTACAGCTATACCTCGCTGACCACGCCCACCACCACTTACGAACTCAACACCGTCACCGGCGAGCGCCGCATGCTCAAGCAGCAGCCGGTGATCGGCTACGACGCGTCGAAATACGCGACCGAGCGCGTGTGGGCCACCGCCCGCGACGGCGTGAAGGTACCGGTGTCGCTGGTCTACAGGAAGGGCTTCGAGCGCAACGGCACCGCGGCGATGCTGCAGTACGCCTATGGCAGTTATGGCATGTCCAGCGACCCGGGTTTCAGCGTCACCAACGTCAGCCTGCTTGATCGCGGCATGGTCTATGCCATCGCCCACATCCGCGGTGGCCAGGAAATGGGCCGCAAGTGGTACGACGACGGCAAGCTGTTCAACAAGAAGAACACCTTCACCGACTTCATCGACGTCACCGACGATCTGGTCGCCAAGGGCTATGCCGCGAAAGATCGCGTCGCGGCCTACGGCGGCAGCGCCGGCGGGCTGTTGATGGGCGCGATCTCGAACATGGCGCCCGACACATACCGGGTGATCCTGTCGCAGGTGCCGTTCGTGGACGTGGTCACCACCATGCTGGACCCCAGCATCCCGCTGACCACCAACGAATACGACGAGTGGGGCAACCCGGAAAAGAAAAAGTACTACGACTACATGCTGTCGTACTCGCCCTACGACAATCTGTCGAAGCAGGCGTATCCGGCGATGTTCATCGGTACCGGGCTGTGGGATTCGCAGGTGCAGTACTGGGAGCCGGCGAAGTACGTGGCGCGCCTGCGCGACCTCAATGCCTCGCAGTCCCCGGTGGTGTTCCGCACCAATATGGACGCCGGCCACGGTGGCAAGTCGGGCCGCTTCCGCCGCTACCGCGAGCAGGCCGAAATGTATGCGTTCATGCTCGACCAGCTGGGCGTAAGCGCGCCCAAGGCGGTCGAGTAGGCTGTCCGTCCCGCCCTTTCGTGGGCGGGCGCCACAGCGCACGTCGTCATCTATATGCCATCACCGCAGCAGGCACCGCGGCGCACGCGCTGGTTGTGGTGGCTATTGGCCTACGCCAGCTTGGCCCTGGGCGTGATCGGGATTGTCGTGCCGGGGCTGCCGACGGTGCCGTTTGTGCTGCTGTCGGCCTTCGCCGCCGCGCGCGGCTCGCAGCGGTTGCATGCGCGGCTGCTCGCGGATCGCCGGTTCGGACCGATGATCCGCGACTGGCAGGCGCAGGGCGCGGTGAGCCGGCGCGCGAAATGGCTGGCGACCACGATGATGAGCGCCTGCGCGGTGGTGATGTTCCTCACCGCGCCGAAGCTGTGGATGGCTGCCACCGGCACCGGAATCATGGTTGTGGTCGCCGCGTGGCTGTGGCTGCGCCCCGAACCGTCCGCCTGAACTATTGGGCCTGAACGCGCCCGCATTCCGTCCTGCTGTCCCGGCGGCTACACTGCGCGCATGAATCGACGCCTTTCTGTTTTCGTTTCCGCCGCCTTGGCGATCGCGCTGCCGCTGGCCCTGTCCGGCTGCGGCAACAAAGGCCCGCTGGTGTTGACCGACGCCCCGCCCGCAGCGCCGGCCGTCGAAGCGCCTGCGGTGGAAACCGCGCCGATGCCTGCCGCGGACGCCGCCGCGCCGCCGCCGCCGGCCGACGGCACGCCCGCGCATTGAAATGAACACCGCGTCGCGCGTGCTGCTGCGCTTCACAAAAATGCATGGCGCTGGCAACGACTTCGTGGTGCTTGACCTGCGCCGCGCCCCCGCATCGCCCACCTCTGAACTCTGTCGCGCCTTGGCCGACCGCCACACCGGCGTCGGCTGCGACCAGATCCTGACCATCGAGCCGCCGCGCAGCCCGGCCGCCGCGGCCTCGTATCGCATCTGGAATGCCGACGGCTCGACGTCGCAGCAGTGCGGCAACGGCGCGCGCTGCGTCGCCGCGTGGATGCTCCGCGACAGCGCCGAGAGCGACCCCGAACGCTGCCTCGCCGGCCATTTCCAACTCGACAGCCCCGCCGGCACCCACGCCGTGGACGTGCTGAATCTGCATCACTACCGCATCGCGATGGGCGTGCCGCAGTTCGCACCGGTCGCGGCAATTCCGCTTTCGGGCTTCGATGCTCCGCAAGATGAATACGGCGTCGACATCGGCGGCCAGATGCTGCGCTTCGGTGCGGTGTCGATGGGCAATCCGCACGCGGTGATCGAAGTGGACGATGTCGATGCGGCGCCGGTGGCGATGCTCGGCCTGGCGCTGCAGCGGCACGCGGCGTTTCCGGAATCGGTCAACGTCGGCTTCGCGGAAGTCGTCGCCCGCGACCGGATCAAACTGCGCGTGTTCGAGCGCGGCGTCGGCGAAACCCTGGCCTGCGGCAGCGGCGCCTGCGCGGCGGCAGCGGTGCTGATGCAGCGCGGACGCATCGATCGCGAGGTCGCGGTCGAACTGCCCGGCGGCACATTGAACATCGCGTGGCCGGAGGATGGCGTGCAGATCGCGATGTCCGGCCCGACCGCATTCGTATTCGAAGGGGAATGGTGGCAATGACCGACAAGTTCGACCGACAGGCGCAGGAAAAACTCGGCGCGCACGAAATCGCGACGTGGCTGCGCCGGCATCCGACGTTCCTGCAGCAGTTTCCCGATCTGGCGCTGACCCTCGTTGTACCGCGTGAGCAGGGTTCCGCCGCATCGCTGGCGAGTTACCAGTTGGAGATTCTGCGCGACAAGAACCGCGAGCTGACCCGTCGCCTGCACGAGCTGTTCGGCAATGCGCAGGAAAACGAACGCCTCGCGGTGCGTACCCATCAGCTGACGCTCGCGCTGATGAAGCAGACCAGCGCCGGCGATACCGCGCGCGCCATGGCCGCGACCTTGGTCGAGGATTTCAACGGCGATCTGGTGCGGATAGTGCTGTTCAAGCCGGTGGCCGGCCTTGAAGACGGCGAATGGTTGCAGACCCTGGTTGAAGGCGACCCCCGGCTCGCGCCGTTCCGCGATTGCCTGAAGGACGGCGAGCCGATCTGCGGCCGCCTGCAGCCGGAGAAGAACGCGCTGCTATACGGCCTGCGCGCCGAGGACGTGGCCAGCAGCGCGCTGCTGCCGCTGCCGGGCCTCGGCCTGCTCGCGGTCGGCAGCCGCGACGCCAACCGCTTCTTTCCCGGCATGGGCACGCTGTTCCTGCGGATGATGGGCGAAACCTTCGACACCGCGATGCGGCGGTTTGCCGATGCACGCGCCGATGCCGGACATGCGCACGGCTGACGCGGACGCATGACTTGACCGCCTCGCCGCACGTCGAGGATTTCCTGTCGCATCTGCAGATCGAGCGGCGCATGTCCGTGCATACGCTCGACGCCTATCGCCGCGATCTCGATGCGCTGGCCGCATGGACGATGGCGCAGGGCATCGACGATCTGGCGAACGTGCATACCGAGCAGCTGCGCGCATTTATCGCCGCCGAGCATCGCCGCGGCCTGTCGCCGAAAAGCCTGCAGCGGCGGCTGTCCGCCTGCCGCAGCTGCTATCAATGGCTGCTGAAACACGGGCGCATCGCCGCCAGCCCCGCGGCAGGCATCCGCGCGCCGAAAGCGCCGCGCAAACTGCCGCAGGTGCTGGACGTCGACGAAGCGGTGCAACTGGTCGAGCTGCCGACCGACGCGCCGCTGGGCGTGCGCGATCGCGCGATCCTCGAACTGTTCTACAGCTCCGGCCTGCGCCTGAGCGAACTGTGTGCGCTGCGCTGGCGCGATCTGGATCTGGCCGACGGTCTGGTTACCGTGCTCGGCAAAGGCAGCAAGCAGCGCAGCGTCCCGGTGGGCTCGCACGCGCGCAAGGCGCTGGACGACTGGCGTCGCGAATCGCAGGGCCAGTCCGAAACGCCGGTGTTTCCCGGTCGCGGCGGCGCCACCATCACGCCGCGCGCGGTGCAGATCCGCCTGCAGCGCCTCGCGCAGCGCCAAGGACTGTTCAAGCGCGTGCATCCGCATCTGCTGCGGCATTCATTCGCAAGCCATGTGCTGGAGTCGTCCGGCGACCTGCGCGGCGTGCAGGAGCTGCTGGGGCACGCCGACATCGCGACCACCCAGATCTA
This sequence comes from Lysobacter sp., assembly GCA_043765595.1. Lineage (GTDB taxonomy): Bacteria > Pseudomonadota > Gammaproteobacteria > Xanthomonadales > Xanthomonadaceae > Lysobacter_I. Next base: position 8,628 of record JAYUIZ010000620.1, read on the forward strand.
CACGCATCTGGATTACCAGCATCTGGCGAAGGTCTACGACAGCGCGCATCCGCGGGCGAAGCGGAAAAGCTGAACTCCTGTCGCTTTCCGTATCGTTTTCCGTAGAGCGGCCTTCAGGCCGCTGCTTCATCTGCGGCTCGAATTGCGAGACGTTTCCATGGATCAGGCTTGTTGATTACGGTCGAGTGACGTCCAAAGCAAATCCCCCGTAGCCCCCTTTTTCAAAGGGGGCGAAGCAACAGCTGCGAAGCAGCAGCGTCGAAGCAAAAGTGGTGAAGCAAGGCGACGAAGCAAGGCGACGAAGCAAGGTGATGAAGCAAATTGACGAAACGCAGCTGCTGTTCCCCCCTTTGAAAAAGGGGGGCAGGGGGGATTTGCTCTTGCCCCCGATGGATCGAATGCAAGAACAATCCGAAAGCCATGCCGATGGGCCTGCGTTCTGCCCCATTCGTCATCCCTTGCGTCCCGCTGGCGGCGTCCCCACAACCGTTGGACGCCCGCTTTGAGCCGCAGGAAGTTCCATGGACCCCAGCCACAACCCCAATGTCTTCTACGCCACCACCATCGTATCGGTGCGCCGCAACGGCCGCGTGGTCGTGGCCGGCGACGGCCAGGTGACGCTCGGCCACACGGTGATGAAATCGAACGCGCGCAAGGTCCGTCGGCTCGGCCGCGACGGTCAGGTGCTGGCTGGTTTCGCCGGCGCCGCCGCCGATGCGTTCACGCTGTTCGAGCTGTTTGAATCGAAGCTGGAAAAACACGGCCAACTCACCCGCGCCGCGGTCGAACTGGCGAAGGATTGGCGCACCGAGCGCCGCTTCGGCAAGCTCGAAGCCCTGCTGGCGGTGGCCGACAAGGAAACGTCGCTGATCATCAGCGGTACCGGCGACGTGATCGAACCCGAGGACGGCCTGGTCGCGATCGGCTCGGGCGGCATGTACGCGCTGTCCGCAGCGCGCGCGCTGCTGGCGCATACCGAACTGGACGCGAACCGCATCGCGGTCGAGGCGCTGAACATCGCCGGTGATGTGTGCATCTACACCAATCGCAACATCGTCGTCGAAGAGCTTTGAACCGTTTCTGTGGGAGCGACGCGAGTCGCGACTCACGCCGCGGAATGATCCAGTCGCGACTCGCGTCGCTCACACAAGAACAGAAGCCATGCCCAACAAGACCGAACACGCCAACAGCACGATGACCCCGCGCGAAATCGTGCAGGAACTCGATCGCCACATCGTCGGCCAGAGCGCCGCCAAGCGCGCGGTCGCCATCGCGCTGCGCAACCGCTGGCGTCGCATGCAGCTCGACGATGCGCTGCGTAACGAAGTCATGCCCAAAAATATCCTGATGATTGGCCCCACCGGTGTCGGCAAGACCGAGATCGCGCGCCGCCTGGCGACGCTGGCCAACGCGCCGTTCGTGAAGGTCGAGGCCACGCGCTTCACCGAAGTCGGCTATGTCGGCAAGGATGTGGAACAGATCATTCGTGATCTGGCCGACACCGCGGTGAAGATGTATCGCGAACAGGCCAAGGCGCGCGTGCGTGCGCAGGCCGAGGCACGCGCCGAGGATCGCATCCTCGATGCGTTGCTGCCGAAACGGCAGGCCGCCGGTGGTTTCGGCTTCGGTGCGGAGGCCGGCGTCGGCACCGCCACGCTGGATGTCGGCAGTGGCGAAAGCAGCGCCGGCGCCGCGACGGATAAATCCGCCGACACACGGCAGAAATTCCGCAAGCAGCTGCGCGAAGGCGCGCTCGACGACCGCGAGATCGAAATCGAAACCGCAGTGAACGTCGGCGTGGACATCATGGCGCCGCCGGGCATGGAAGAGATGGGCCAGCAGCTGCGGCAGATGTTCTCCAACCTCGCTGGCAGCAAGAGCCACAGCCGCAAACTCACGATCCGCGCCGCGCGCGTGCAGCTGATCGAGGAAGAAGCCGGCAAGCTCGTCAACGAGGACGACGTGCGTGAAGCCGCGATCGAAGCCTGCGAACAGCACGGCATCGTGTTCATCGACGAGATCGACAAGGTCGCCAAGCGTTCCGAAAGCCACGGCGCCGACGTCAGCCGCGAAGGCGTGCAGCGCGATTTGCTACCGCTGGTCGAAGGCTCGACCGTCAGCACCAAATACGGCGTGGTGAAGACCGACCACATCCTGTTCATTGCCAGCGGCGCGTTCCATCTGGCCAAGCCCAGCGATCTGATTCCCGAGCTGCAGGGTCGCTTTCCGATCCGGGTCGAACTGACGGCGCTGGGCAAGGACGATTTCGTGCGCATCCTCACCGAGCCCAAAGCCTCGCTGACGCTGCAGTACGTCGAACTGCTGAAGACCGAAGGCGTCGAGCTGTCGTTCACGACCGACGCCGTCGAGCGTCTCGCCGAGATCGCAGCCACCGTCAACGAGCGCCAGGAAAACATTGGCGCGCGCAGGCTGCACACGATCCTCGAACGGCTGCTCGATACGCTGAGCTACGAGGCGCCAGATCGCGGTGGCACCGCGGTGACCATCGACTGCGCCTACGTCGATCTGCATCTCGGCGAACTGGTGCAGGATCAGGATCTCAGCCGCTACATTCTTTGATCGGGCAGTCGGCGCGCCACGGGCGCGTCGGCGCGTGGTGGCCGCTCGCGCTCGGTTTCGGCGTATATTTCCAGACTGCTTCCCGCAACAAGGATGATCGTATGCCGGCCCGTCTCCCGACCCGCCAAGTCGCCGTCGTCCTCGCCGCGCTCGGCCTTGCCGCCTGCGCGAACGACCCGTCCGCTTCCACCCGTTCCGCCAAGGAGAGTCCTGCCATGACGCCCACCGCCACAGCCTCGCAGGCGTTTTTGCCTCGGCTTGATGCCGAACAGTCGCTGCTGCGCCTGCTCGACCTGATCCGCGACAGCAGGACCATCCGCGACATTACCGCTGAGCGCCTGCAGCAGACCTTCGGCGTTGCGTTCGCGTCAGACGCCGGGCGTCTGGGTTTCGGCGAGCGCCTGACCGGCGAGTGGTGGTCGTCGTTCGAGTTCGATCCGGCCAACACCTACGGCCCGCGGTTCGAATTCACGTTCCGGCCCGATCCGCCCGGCACCTATCCGCCGCTCAGCGACATCTGCAAGGTCGATTTCGATCGCTTCGCGGCCGGGCTGCAGACGATGGGCTTCAAGCGCGAGACCTACCGCGGCGAACACAACCGCGTGATCCACGATCTGTTCCAGCGCGAAGGGCTGACGGTCACGGTCCATACCCGCGGCGAAGCCGACGATCCACCGGAAAAAATCACCCATGCCTGCGTATCCATGGTGCTGATCAACTGAGTTGCGGTCCACCGGGTCCTGATCTATAGGGCTTCGGTTCACAGGGTTCCGCTTCACGGAATCTGTCGTCTTCACGCCCGCCCGCCCAGATCCGCCGGGCGCAAGGAGCATCGCCGTCATGCCTCTCAGCACACAATCGCAGGCCCTGGTCACCACGTTCAACGCATCGCTGACCGCGGACCAGCAGACCAATTTCGCCAATGCGCTGCAGAATTCGCCGACGCTGGTGGACCAGATCAACACTGCCGTGGCGGCGAACCAGCTGAGCGGATTCTCGCTCTTGGCGCCCGGCACCAATGCCGGCGGGCAGTTCAATCCCACCACCCGCACGATGGAGCTGCCGGCGTCGATCATCGCCACGCCCACCGGCGGCACCTACAACCCCGGCGAACTGACGTTCGTGATGGGTCATGAGATCCAGCACGCCGTCAATCAGCCGACCGCCGCCGCCGCGCTCACCGCGTTCAGCACCGAAGTCAATCGCATCGCGCAGACTCCGCAGGCCACCCACGACTACACCACGGCGTTGGGCACGATGCTCACGGTGAACCGCAACGACGAGGCTACCGCGCACATCGCCGGATTCAATGCCAATGTCAGCATGGTCCGCAGCACCAACGCCACTCCCAGCCTCGAAGACATCTATCGCGCCAATCCCGCGCGCATGCAGGATTTCATCGCCGTCACGCCGGCAACGCCGGGCACACCCGCAGGGGGAGGCACGCCTGCAACGCCAGGCACTCCGGCTGCATATGCGCTGCGCACCGGGCTGACGCTCAACGCCGACATGTCGATGACCGCCGATGCCGCGAACACGAACGCGATGGGCCAGCATTTCTTCGACAAGCCCGCTAGCGTCAGCCGGCTCGGCCACAACGGCGACTCCAACTACCAGAATTACTACGCCGCGAATCTGGTCGGATTCGTCGCTCAGGTCGAACGCTTCCACGCACCGGCGATGGCCACGGCCGGCGTCACGCCGCAGTTGACGCTGAACATGACTACGCTGGGTGTGAGCGAAGCGCAGTTGGAGCGCAACGGTCTGAATCTCGGCGCCGCCGCCGGCCGACAGCCGTACTTCAACAGTGCCACCACGCCGCCCACCGCCGGCAATTTCGATCACACCATCGCCACCCACGCGCATGTGCCGATCACGCTGCCGAACGCTTTGCCTGATATGCCCGCGCCGGTCGCCCGGCCGGAGCATGCCGCATCGGGGCATGCCGCGCCCGAGCACGCAGCGGTGCGTCAGGCGATGGATGCCCTCGATCGTTCGCCGAACATTCCTGCCGATGCCTTCGGCGCGGACCGCCAGCGCGTCGCCGCTGGCGTCGCGCTGCATGCGGCGGGCCAACAGCTCACGCCCGACCATATCGTGCTCAATCACCAGCGCACCGATCTGATCGCCGTGCAGGGCGGCCTTTCCGATCCTGGCGCACGGCTGTCCACGCCGCTGCCGGTGGTCGAAGCGATGCGCACCGATGTGCAGCAGGCGTCGACGAAGCTCGATGCGCCCCAGCCCGCACAGCAGCAGCCCGCGCAGCAGCAAAACCCGGTCGCACAGCAGGATGCGCCGCAGCAGGAAGCAATCAAGGCGCGTGCGCAGTGATGTATTCGAGGTGAGCTGCCGCGGCGGCGCCGATGCCACCGCCGGCAGGCGGGTTAAACTGGCGCCATGAGCAAGTCCAAGAACACCCCAGCGTCCTCCGAAGTGCCGTCCGAGTCGATCGGGCAGGGCACCACCCATTTCGGCTTCCGCAACGTGCCCGTCGCCGACAAGCAGAAGCTCGTCGGCGAGGTGTTTTCCTCGGTCGCCGGCAGTTATGACCTGATGAACGACCTGATGAGCCTCGGCATCCATCGGGTCTGGAAACGTTACTTCGTCGCCACCGCCCAGGTGCACGCCGGCGACCGCGTGCTGGATCTCGCGGGCGGCACCGGCGACATCGCCGCACTGTTGAAGGATCGCGTCGGCGAAGAAGGCGAACTGGTGCTCGGCGACATCAACGGCCCAATGCTGCGCGTCGGCCGCGACCGCATGACCGACCGCGGCAACGTCCGCGGCTTCGAGTACGTGCAATGCAACGCCGAGAAACTGCCCTTCCCCGACGCCAGCTTTGATCTGGTCACCATCGCTTTTGGCCTGCGCAACGTTACCGACAAAGACGCAGCCCTGCGCGAGATGTACCGCGTGCTGCGCGTCGGCGGCCAGGCCCGCGTGCTGGAGTTTTCCGAAGTCACCGCCGAATGGTTCAAGCCGATCTACAACTTCCACTCGTTCAAGATATTGCCGCAGCTTGGCAAGCTGTTCGCGAAGGACAGCGACAGCTACCAGTACCTTGCAGAGTCAATTCGGAAGCATCCGCCGCAGGATCAGCTGAAGGGCATGATGGATAAGGCCGGATTCTCGCGGTGTTCGTACAAGAATCTATCGGCGGGGATTGTGGCGATTCATACGGGGTATCGGGTGTAGTCCACTATTGTTGTCGTCTCTACGCCCTCAGCCACGGCATGACTCGCAACGCGCACGAATCGATAGGCAGGATCTATGAAATCTGCGGCTTCCGACATTCTTGACGATAATCTTGCGCTATCCCATTGACTTGATTGGATGCGGGGCAGAGGTTGAATCTGTTCGGGTCCATTCCCCGCCGCATGCGGCGGGGTAATTCATTCGCCGGCAGGGTGGCCGAGGCGACAATTTTTCGGTAGACACTTCAAGGGGCCCGGGTGTAGTCTGGCATGGTGAAAAACATCGGAAGTTGTTTGTCTTTGACATGCTTTTAAAAGCAAAGCAACAGTTTTTTGCAGTAAGTTGCAAGTCTGTCTCTGTGACGACTGAATTATAGTTTTGCCGCCACAGAATCAGGTCCCCCGATAGTCAATTCAAGGATGATGTCATGACTCAGCGCGCGTCGCGCTCGCCCGCACCGAAATTCCGCTCCCGCCGCGCCGGTCTTTTTTTCGCATTGGTCTATCTGCTCGCGCTCGGCGGCTTGGCTGAAGGCGCTTGGCGCGTCTACGACCGGCAGGTGCATGAAGCGGCCAAGGATGTCAAAAAAGAAGTCAATGAATTCAGAAGGGACACTCGCCCGCAGTGGAGCAGCGCCGCAGGAGGTACGCACAATCCTTATACCGGAAGGCAAAAAGAGTACGACTTAGTTGCCGATGTGACTCGCGACGAAAATTACGGCATGGAAGCAAAGTGCGGAAGCGCGGCCACGTTTTCGGGTACAGAATTGTGGAAAGTGCCCGCGTTGCCTGCGAAAGATTCACTTGGCGACGCTGGATTGGGCGCACTGAACACCGGCATCTGCCAACGCATGGTCGCGGCCGAGAATCGCCGCTTTAAGGCCGTGATGGATGTGATGTCGCGGATCAAACAGCGCAACGATGCGCTGAAAAAACTGGCCGAAAACCGTTCTTCAATCGCTGAAAAAGGTGAGATCGACGCAAACGACAATAATCTCCAGCTTTTCATCGCCGATACACAGATTGAAATCCAGTATATGCAGGCCACGATCGCCGCATACGATTCGCTGATCGCTACGCTTAAACAAGCGCAAGACAGCGTCGCAGATCGGGTTCTCAACGGCAATGACGAGGGTGCGGAAAGCACGCGTGAAGTGGCGCTCATGGCAGCTATCGCGGCGGCGTCTATTTGAGAGATGTTCCTTGTCTGTCTCGCATGTGCCGGATTGAGCACAATGATGCGGATATGGGAAGGCAGAGATGGCTCGCGTATCGATAGACTCATCGGATGATTCGTATGAACTTGTTAGCGGCAGATGGCATTGGCGACTTTTTCTATTACGCCTTGATCTATAAATTCGTGCAGAGTGAAATTATGCAGATCGGCCCTGAAATCATGGGCCGCATGATGACATTCGTCGGCAGTTTATCGATCATACTGATGACGGTTTGGATACTGTTCAACGGGTTTCGCATTGTCAGTGGCCAATCGCGGGATTCGATGATGGCGTTTGTGATGAATGCCGCGCGCAATACGTTTATCGTGGGTGTAGCCACGACGATGGCCTTGGGTGGATCGAATCTGCAGTCGCTGTTGACCGAACATCTGGACCGTGCGGCCGTTGAATTGGTGAATGGACCTTGCGAATTACCATTAGGAATTTCGATTCCTGTACTACCTAATAGTCCTGTACTACCTACTAAATGTAGAGCGAGCGAGCTAATCGAAGCGAACCTTGTTCTTATGCAGCTAGCTCTGAGTAGTATCGATGCGGTGAAAATCTCTGAAGAGGGCAGTCTGGAACTAAGCGACCAGAAGACGCGGGCGCTTTGGATGGTGGGGCTGGGTGCCGCCGGTCCGCCGATCGTGGCCGGGGTGATGCTGTTGATGTATCAGGTAGCGATGGCGCTGTTCATTGGCTTTGGGCCATTGTTTGTGCTGACGTTGATGTTCGAGCAGACCAAGCAGATGTTCTGGAAGTGGCTGTATTACGGCATCGGCACATTGTTCTCGATGGCGGTGCTGGCTTTGATGACGAGCCTGGCCTTGAAAGTGGTCGGTATCGTGACCCTATCCTTCTGGGTAACGGCGGCACTAGGCGGCGACTTGACTGAGGGCATGGGCAGTCGCGCGCTGCAGCAGGGAGGTATCGGTTTGATGCTCACCATGCTGTTGATCAGCGTGCCGCCGATCGCGTCGAACTTCTTCCAAGGCGCTGTAGGTAATTTCATGAGCTACTCGGCGTTTGGTAGCGGCGGTGCCAATGCGGCGGTTGGGCAGCGTCCGGGAGAATCAGGG
>JAYUIZ010000621.1:0-1703 GCA_043765595.1 Lysobacter sp.
ACCTTCGCTTGTCTTGACATCACCTGCCTCCCGGCTGAAAGAGCCGCGACCGTGCGTGAGATCAGAAGCAAGGGGAAGGTGGGGTGGGCGGACGCTTACAATGAAACTGGTGACCAAGCGCGCGCTACAGGCCATAAGCGAGTGCGGCCAGTTGCGCTTATACAGGTCTATTGGTGAGTCATCCGCGACTTTGTTGGCTGAACATACAGGCCGCGTATGATTTCATCGAATGTGCACCTATTCGCAATTACAACTCACAATTATTCAAGCAGCGGGTCGCCCATCGCAGCACGTGGCGAATACGAAGCCATTCCATTTCACCCATTTCACTTCACAAGGAACACTGTCATGCATAGCATTCCCCCAGGAACATGGATATTAGTCGCCGCTGGCGGCGAAGCGCGTTTTTTTCACAGTGAGGGCCAAGGGGGAAAATTCACCCTGAAGCAGGTGAGTGTGTTGAAGCCTCACGACTTGCAGGATGACGGGCCTGCCGGTCATCGACCGTCCGATTCGGGCCCACATGAGACGGATGAAGCAACGTTCGCCAAGCAACTGGCACATCGACTCAATTCAGCCGCACTCAAAAACGAATACGAACATCTTGTTCTGATGGCCGACCCGCAAACCCTAGGCCAGATGCGACCGCAATTGCACAAGGAAACCGTGCGCCGGATCGTCAGGGAAGTCGCCAAGACATACACCAATGCGTCAATCGAAGATATCAGGGGCGCATTGCTCTAAGAATGAAAGGCACGTAAAGACCCGAAATACGGGTCTTTTCGCTGTTCTCTTGCTCAACCGCGTTCGCCTTGATGCGAGCGGTCGGCGACATGAAGGCGGTTCTATAAAAACAAAATCCCGCGTATGCAAAGAGCCAGTCAGCGTCAGCTGACTGGCATCAAGGTAGACCCTGCTTTTACTCACCCCACCAGCAAACGATTCATCCGCGCAATGAACGCGGTGGGGTCGTCCAGGCTGCCGCCTTCGGCCAGCATCGCCTGTTCGAACAACAGCGCAGCGTAATCCTCGACGCGCGCCGGATCGGCGTCCGCGGCCTGCAGGCGCTTGAGCAGGGCGTGCTCCGGGTTGATCTCCAGGATGGGCTTTGTGGCCGGTGCTTCCTGGCCGATCGACTTCATCAGCTGCTGCATCTGCAGCGACATGTCGTATTCGTCCAGCACCAGGCAGGCGGCGGAATCGACCAAGCGGTTGGAGACGCGCACGTCCTTCACCCGATCGCCCAGCGCAGCCTTCAGCGTGTCCACCAGCGGCGCGGCGGCCTTCGCGGCTTCTTCCAGTTTTTCCTTGTCCTGCGCGTCGCCCAGCTTGTCGAGGTCGATCTCGCCCTTGGCCACGTTGCGCAGGGTCTTGCCCGCGTACTCGTGCATATAGCCGGACATCCAGTCGTCGATGCGCTCGTGCATCAGCAGCACTTCGATGCCGCGCGCCTTCAGCGCTTCGAGTTTCGGATGGTTGCGCGCGGTGTTCCAGCCGTCGGCGGTAATGTAGTAGATCTCTTCCTGCAGCCCGGCCATCCGCGCGATGTAGTCATCCAGCGACACCCGCTCATCGGCCGACGCGCTGCGCGTGGTGGGGAAGCGCAGCAGTTTGAGCACGCGCTCGCGGTTGGCGGTGTCTTCGGCCACACCTTCCTTCAGCGTCGCACCGAAGGCCTCCCAGAACGTCGTATATTTTACGGG
>JAYUIZ010000622.1:0-4707 GCA_043765595.1 Lysobacter sp.
GTCAAATAGTCAAAATGTCTACACTCCGACCATGCCAACCCCCAGCTCCGCCCGCACTGCCAACCCGAAGGCGCCCACCCGTCTCGCCCGGGCGCTGCGCGATGCGCCGGTCGCCAAGGCCACGCCGCTGGACCTGTACCAGCTGGCCCGCCGCGACTGGCTGGCCGGCGAACGCATCGATATCGGCGCCTTGGCCGCCCGGCTGAACATCGGCCGCGCCACCGCCTTCCGCTGGGTCGGCAGCCGGGAGCTGCTGCTGAGCGAGATTCTGTGGTCGCTGTGCGATGAATTGATGACCTCCACCGCCGCCCGCCATCGCGGCCGCGGCGCACGCCGGGTGGCCTCGATCTGCGAGGACGCGGTGCGCGCGCTGGTGGTCTTCGAACCGCTGCGGCGCTTCGTTCGCGCCGATCCCGAATACGCGGTGCGCCTGCTCACCTCGAAACTCGGCCCGGTGCAGGGCCGTGCGATCGAGCGCGTGCGCGCGCTGCTGCATTACGAAGCCGATCGCGGCGCGTTGGAGCCGCCGCTGGCGGTGGACACCCTCGCTTATCTGATCGTGCGGCTGTGCGAATCCTTCATATATGCCGAGGCGAGCAGCGACCAGCAGGTCGATGTCGCCGACGCCGGGCTGGCGATCGAACTGCTGCTGTCCGGGCGGGTCGCGCCGCGACGCCCGTCCAAACCTGCCAACCCAACTTCCGACACACTTTCCAGACAGACTTCCAGGAGCAAACGATGACGACCCGATACGCGGTAGACGATGGCGTTGCGGTATTGACGCTCGACAACCCGCCGATCAACGGCCTCGGTTACGAGACACGCCGCGCGCTGGTGGCCGGCCTCGATCTGGCGCTGGCCGATCCCGGCGTGATTGCGGTGGTGATCAACGGCGCGGGCAAATCCTTCACCGGCGGCGCGGACATCCGCGAGTTCGGCAAGCCCGCTGCGATGCAGGAGCCGAATCTGCTGTCAGTGATCTCCGCCTTCGAGGCCAGCACCAAACCTGTCGTCGTCGCGATCCACGGCGTGTGCATGGGCGGCGGGCTCGAACTCGCATTGGGCTGCCACTACCGACTGGCCTCGCCCGGCACCCAGGTGGCGCTGCCCGAAGTGAAACTTGGCCTCGTGCCCGGCGCCGGCGGCACCCAACGGCTGCCGCGCGCGATTGGCCTGGAGCCGGCGATGAACATGATCGTCTCCGGCAACCCGGTTGCCAGCGAATTGCTGGCGGCGATTCCGGGCCAGAAGCTGTTCGACCGCATCGTCGACGGTGATCTGCTGGCCGCAGCAAAAGTCTTCGCCCGCGAGCGCGCCGCAGAGGCCACCCCGCATCCACGCATGCGCGACCGTCGCGTCGCGCATGCGAATGTCGAAGGCTTTGTGCTGTTCACCCGCACCACCGTCGGCGCGATAGCGAAAGACTACCCCGCCGCGCAGCGCTGCGTGGACTGCGTGGAAGCCGCCGCACGCAAGCGCTTCGACGACGGGATGACGTTCGAGCGCGACACCTTCGCCGCGCTGATGATGTCGCCGGAGTCGCGCGCGCTGCGGCACGCGTTTTTCGCCGAACGCGCCGCGTCGAAAATTTCCGATGTGCCCGACACCACCCCGCAGCGCGAGGTGCGCAGGGTCGGCGTGATCGGCGCAGGCATGATGGGCGGCGGCATCGCGATGAATTTTCTCAACGCCAGCTTGCCTGTTGTGATTCTGGAGACGAAACAAGAAGCGCTGGATCGCGGCGTCGCCACCATTCGCAAGCACTACGAAAACAGCGTGCGCAAGGGCAGTCTGAGCGAAGCGAAATGCGAAGCGCGGATGGCGCTGCTGCAGCCGACGCTGGATTACGCGGACCTCGCCGACTGCGACTTGATCATCGAAGCGGTGTTCGAGGAGATGGGCGTCAAGCAGGCGGTGTTCAAACAGTTGGATGCGGTCGCTAAACTCGGCGCGATTCTGGCGTCGAACACCTCGACGCTCGATCTCGACAAAATCGCCTCATTCACCAAACGCCCCCAGGACGTGATCGGCCTGCATTTCTTCAGTCCGGCGCACGTGATGAAACTGTTGGAAGTGGTGCGCGGCAAAGCCACCGCGAAAGACGTGCTGGCCACGGCGATGGCGGTGGCGAAGAAGATCCGCAAGACCGCGGTGGTGTCGGGCGTGTGCGATGGCTTCATCGGCAATCGGATGATCGAGCAATACAGTCGACAGGCGATGTTCCTGCTGGAAGAAGGCGCGCTGCCGGCGCAGGTGGACGCTGCGGCCGAACGCTTCGGTTTCATGATGGGCCCGTTCCGGATGAGCGACCTTGCAGGCAACGATATCGGCTGGGCGATCCGCAAACGCCGCTACGTCGAACAGCCCGAATTGACCTATTCAGCGGTGGCGGATCGACTGTGCGAACAGGGCCGCTTTGGCCAGAAGACCGGCGCGGGCTGGTACGACTACAGGCCCGGCGACCGCAAGGCGCATCCCAGCGCGGCCGTCGATGCGCTGATCGTCGAGCACTCGAAGAACGCGGGCATCGCGCGGCGCAAGATCGGCGATACCGAAATCGTTGAACGCTTGGTCTACTCGCTGGTCAACGAGGGCGCGAAGATTCTTGAGGAAGGCATCGCCGCCAAGGCCGGCGATATCGACATGGTGTATCTGTTCGGCTACGGCTTTCCGCCGTTCCGCGGTGGGCCGATGCGTTACGCCGATGAGGTCGGCGCGTTCAACGTGGTGCGCGCAATGCGTCGCTATGCCGAGGCTGATCGCGACAACCGCCAGGCCCGCGCGTGGGAACCCGCGCCGCTGTTGGCCGCACTGGCCGCCGACGGCAAGACCTTCACCTGATCGCTACACGCCTCCGCCATTACGCATCACATTCGACCAAGGAATCCACCATGACCGACGCCGTCATCGTCTCTACCGCGCGCACCGCACTGGCGAAAAGCTGGAAGGGCGCCTTCAACATGACCCACGGCGCCACACTCGGCGCACACAGCGTGCAGCACGCGATCGCGCGCGCCGGCATCGACCCGGCAGAAGTCGAGGACGTGCTGATGGGCTGCGCCAATCCCGAAGGCGCGACCGGAGTGAACATCGCGCGGCAGATCGCGCTGCGCGCCGGCTGCCCGGTCAGCGTGCCGGGCATGACCATCAATCGTTTCTGCTCCAGCGGCCTGCAGACCATCGCCACTGCCGCACAGCGGGTGATCGCCGGCGAGGGCGATGTGTTCGTGGCCGGCGGCGTGGAAAGCATTTCCTGCGTGCAGGGCGTGATGAACCAGACCATGCTCAGCGACCCATGGCTGATGGCGCACAAGCCGGAGCTGTACTGGAACATGCTGCAAACCGCCGAACAGGTGGCCAGCCGCTACAAGATTGCGAAAGAACGTCAGGACGAATACGGCGTGCGCAGCCAGCTCGCGGCGGCAGCGGCGCAGGCGGCCGGTAAATTCGACGATGAGATCGTGCCGATGACGGTAACGATGGGCGTGGGCGACAAAGCCACGGGGCAGTTGTCGAGCCGCGAAGTGACGATCAGCGCCGACGAAGGCATCCGCGCCGACACCACGCTCGAAGCCGTACGCGGCATTCGACCGGCGACGCCCGGCGGCGTGATTACCGCCGGCAACGCAAGCCAGTTCTCCGATGGAAGCTCCGCCGCGGTCGTCATGAGCGCAAGGCTGGCCGAACAGCGCGGCCTGCAGCCGCTGGGTATGTTCCGCGGCTTTGCGGTCGCCGGCTGCGAGCCCGACGAAATGGGCATCGGCCCGGTGTTCGCAGTGCCGAAGCTTTTGAAACGCGCCGGGCTCAGCGTGGACGACATCGGTCTGTGGGAACTCAACGAAGCCTTCGCCGTGCAAGTGCTGTACTGCGCGGACACGCTGGGCATTCCGATGGATCGCTTGAACGTCAACGGCGGCGCGATCGCGGTTGGTCACCCGTACGGCGTGTCGGGCGCGCGACTGGTTGGGCATGCGCTGATCGAAGGCAAGCGGCGCGGCGTTAAGTTCGTGGTGGTGACGATGTGCATCGGCGGCGGACAAGGCGCGGCGGGGTTGTTCGAGGTGGTGTGAGCCGCTCTCCGCGAAACAATGTCGTAGGGCGGGCCTTGGCCTGAGGCATCCTCCACAAATTCATTTCAAAATCGCAGAAATACCCGCGTTCATGCTGGCACTCGAGCGCCGCTCTTGATCTTGATCTACCGGATATTTGGGCGCGAGGGGGTTCACATATGTCGTAGGCTGGGCTGGGCTGGGCTGGGCTGGGCTGGGCGCAGCGAAGCCCAGCATCGCATCGGGCCAATCGCAGCTGCCCCCACAAGCTGGGCTTCGCTGCGCTCAGCCCAGCCTACGAATGCTGTTCGACATCCTGTATTCGGTATCGGTTTGTCATCCATCTGCATTCGTGGGTCGCGAGATTTTGAGCAGGCACTCGGAATCGATAAAACAGGTTCCTCATCTGTTGATCACCATTAAAGAAATATCCGAAATCCGCTTAAGTCGATGATTTCATTTTAGAAAATTGGGGATACCTCAGGCCTTGGCGCACCGCTTCGGACACGTGCGATATCAACAGTGGTGCGCCAAGGCGCACCCTATGCATCAAATCCGCAAGCGCCGCTTCAACTCCGCGATCAACTGCGACACTTCCGCCGGCGCGAGCTTCGCGAAACGCTCCGGCAACAGACTGCGACGCGAGGACTCCTGCACC
>JAYUIZ010000623.1:0-1703 GCA_043765595.1 Lysobacter sp.
GTCGATACGCTGTTCCCCTTTTCGGATCGCTCGCGCGAACTGCAGTCCGCGGTCGCCGGTTTCGTTGCGGAGAGGATTATTCCGGCGGAAGCGGAGTTCCATGCATATGCCGCCGATCCGCAGACGCGCTGGACGATCCCTCCGCTGCTGGAATCGCTGAAGTCCGAGGCCAAAGCGCTGGGACTGTGGAATCTGTTTCTTCCGGATCCTGCGCACGGCGCGGGTCTGAGCAATCTCGATTACGCACCCATCGCCGAACTCACCGGCCGCAGCCTGTTCGCGCCAGAAGTGTTCAACTGCAGCGCGCCCGATACCGGCAACATGGAAGTGCTGCTGCACTTCGCGACGCCCGAACAACGGGCGCCGTGGCTGCCGCGATTGCTGGCGGGCGAGATTCGTTCGGCGTTCGCGATGACCGAACCCGATGTCGCCAGCTCCGACGCCACCAACATCGCGCTGCCGATCGTGCGCGAGGGCGACGAGTTCGTCATCAACGGCCGCAAGTGGTGGACCACCGGCGGCGGTGATCCGCGCTGCCAGATCATGATTGTAATGGGCGTGACCGATCCCGATGCGCCGAAGCACCGTCGCCAGTCGATGGTGCTGGTGCCGATGGCGACGCCCGGCGTGCGCGTGCTGCGGCCGCTGACGGTGTTCGGCTATGACGATGCGCCGCATGGGCATGTCGAAATCGAATTCACTGATGTGCGCGTGCCGGTTGCCAATCTGATGCGCGAATCCGGCAGCGGTTTCGAGATCGCGCAGGCGCGGCTGGGGCCGGGACGCATCCATCACTGCATGCGTCTGATCGGCCTCGCGCAGCGCGCGCTGGAGCTGATGATCGTGCGCGCGCGCAGCCGCGAGGCCTTCGGGCGCCCGCTCGGCGGACACGGCATGGCGCAGGAAGTGATCGTGCTGTCGCGCTGCGAGATCGAACAGGCGCGTCTGCTCACGCTGCAGGCCGCGGCAGCGCTGGATGCGTACGGCAACAAGGGCGCGAAGGATCTGATCGGCATGATCAAGATCGTTGCGCCACGCATGGCCTGCGCGGTCATCGATCGCGCGATGCAGATCCATGGTGGCGGCGGTCTGTCGCAGGATTATTTCCTGGCCCAGGCCTATGCCGGCGCGCGTTCGCTGCGTCTGGCCGATGGTCCGGACGAAGTGCACATCGCGTCGCTTGCACGATCGATGCTGAAAGACCCGTGACCGTCCGCGACTGTAGGAGGGGCTTCAGCCCCGAGCCGTTCGCGATGACGCATTCGACGAAAAAGATCGGGGCTGAAGCCCCTCCTATGGAATTTGCCGAGACATGACATGACCCATCCGCTTGATCTCCCCGTCGATTCGCTGGCCACCTATCTCGAAGCGAACGTCGCCGGCTTCCGCGGACCGTTGACCGCGACCAAGTTCAAGGGAGGTCAATCCAATCCGACATACCGGATCGATGCGGCCAGCGGTACCTATGTGCTGCGTCGTAAACCCCCGGGTCAACTGCTGCCGTCGGCGCATGCGGTGGATCGCGAATTCCGCGTGCTGCAGGCGCTGCACGGCACCGCGGTGCCGGTCGCGCAGCCGCTGCATCTGTGCAGCGACGCGGCGATCATCGGTTCGATGTTCTATCTGATGTCGTTCGTCGACGGCCGTATTTTCTGGGATCCGTCGCTGCCGGACATGGATCCGACCGGCCGCGGCGACATCTA
>JAYUIZ010000624.1:0-1698 GCA_043765595.1 Lysobacter sp.
GCCTGCCGGGTGTGATGCAAACCATGGGCGCGCGCTGCGCTCAGATCGGCGTGGGCGGTACTGGCTCGAACTGTCCGACTAGGCGTAACCCGATCACAGCCGCGCGTTCTTTACGGGTGAGATGCGGTATCGACCACCGTCCGGGCGCCGGCACCGTGGCCTGCTCGAATCCGGGGAGCATCGCCACGCCTTCTTCCCCGATCGCATCCCGGCTGCATGGAAATGCGATCAGCTCGTTCGCCATGCTCAACCACGCCGGGTTGAAACGATCGATAATACGCCGCTGCCACGCATGCGGCAGGGCCTTGATCTCAGCGCAACGCTGGTGTGCGGCGTCCTCGCTCGCATGGCATTCGACGTAGACGCAGTACAACGGCGTTACACCGCGTTTTCCGGACTGTTGGCGCTGTGCGCGATCGATCCTGTACTTGACTGCAATCGCATCCGCAAAATCCTCCGCCACATCGATGTAGAACGTCTGCCGCCGTGCGAACGCCAGGACATAGACGATGGCCACCACGTCGGGTAAGGGCTGGCCGCGCAGGCGCTCGAGTGTCCAGTCTTTGTGATTCGCGGGCAACGCCTGCCCAGCGGGCATCGCAGGGCGCGGGCGTGCGGCGGATGCGAGGGCCGCCATGTCATCGTCGGAACAGTCGTCCATTGCTTTTCCAGCGGGCTTTGTGAAGGTGCGTTACAACTTCGGACCCTTTGGTCCAGGATCATCCTGCGTCGGGTTACTCAGCTGCTGCGCCAGTGTGTGCTGTTGCTGTTGCGCCAGCAACTTCACCTTTTGCAGCGATTGTTCCAGCGGCTGCTCGACCGCCTGTTTCACATCGGTGACAGAACGTCGCAGGGCCGGATCGTAAAGGTCCGGCCCCTCGATCGCGATCAGCAGGGTGTTGCCCTGAATCTGAGGGCCCTCGCGCTGTGGTGCGCCCATCTTTTTGAGAACGACATGGTTGGCCGAGGTCATGTCCGCCACCTTCGCGTCGTGAAAGGCGCCATCGTCAGCCGCTCGCTGGTCTGGTCGAATATGCGGCCGCTCGAGACATCGATGCGGGTGACGCCTGCTTCGGTCTGTTTGTAGAGCCGGTGGTCGGGGTGGTCCGGGTCGCGCGGGTCTGGCGCACGCACTGACTGCGGTGTGGGTGTATGCGTCGCTGTGCCTGGAGTTGCTCCAATGCGGGAATCATCCGTTCACGGGTGACTTCCAGTTCCAACGCGCGATTGCCTTGCGCGATTTCACCGTCGCGCGACCATTGCCCCTGCGCGTCGCGCACATACTGCTTGCCGTTCGAGACTTCCAGCGTGTTCGGGTTCAACGTCGTCTGCACCACGGCAGGCGCATCGCCAATGGTGTCGAAGCCGTTGCGCTTGTGGCCGATCTGCTACTTCGCGGCCAAGCCCGCCGGGCCTTCAACAATATTCCTGTCGATCATGCGCAGAGCGTCTGCGGTCCAGTTCGGCCGCACGCCGGCATTGGCGAATTCCGGTGTCGCGCGCCATACGAGCGCATCGTTGCGGTCCACCTTGTCGGCGACCATGCGCGACCACTGCCCGCTGTCGGCATCGCGCGTCCAGTCGCGGACTTTGAGATGTGCGGGGTCGCTGTCGTTCGCCGGCTGTACGAACGGATCGCGCGGGTCGGTCTTGCTGATGGCCTGGCTCACCGCTTCGACGCTGGCCTGATAGTTCAAC
>JAYUIZ010000625.1:0-16576 GCA_043765595.1 Lysobacter sp.
GCTCGGCGACAACGTCCGCGAGCCACTGCAGCGCGAATGGGTGGCGGCGATCCGGAAAAGTGGGCAGATCCTGCTCGACCTGATCAACGACGTCCTCGACCTGTCAAAGATCGAGGCTGGAAAGCTGCAGCTCAGCCCGCAGGGCACCGATGTGAGCGACCTTGCGGGCGAGATCCTGGCGCTGTTCGAACCGATGGCCGAAGCCAAGGGCGTGCGCCTGAGCTGCGAAGTCGACCCGGACCATCTGGTCCCCGTCATGATCGACGCCCAGCGCCTGCGCCAGATCCTCATGAACCTGCTGAGCAATGCAGTCAAGCACACCGAACGCGGCTCGGTGGTGCTGCGCCTGTCGATGCGTCCGTCGCCGCTGGGCGAGGGCCACGACATGCGCCTGTCGGTCAGCGATACAGGTACGGGGGTCGCACCCGAACAGCAGGCGCAGATCTTCGAGGCGTTCTATCAGGCCGAAAGTCCTGACGGCAAAGCGCGTCAGGGCACCGGGCTGGGCCTCAGCATCACCAAGCGTCTGGTGGATTTGATGCAGGGCCGCATCCATGTCGCCAGCCGTGTGGGCGAGGGTGCGACCTTCCGCGTCGATATCCCCAACCTGATGCCGGCAACGGTCGCATTGCCGGAAGCGATAGACCTGCGCGCAGACTTCGATCTTCTGCCGCCGCTCAAAATTCTGGTGGTGGACGACGTCGAATGGAACATCGAGGTCGCGAAAGGTTATCTGCGCGACACGCGCCACGAAGTAAATATCGCGCGAGACGGCCTGGAAGCGGTCGAAGCCGCCCGTCGGCTACGTCCCGATGTGGTGCTGATGGATCTGCGCATGCCGCGCATGAACGGCTTTCGTGCGTTCGAAGCGATCCGCGCCGATGCCGAGCTGCGCGACGTGCGGGTGATCGCGGTCACCGCCTCCAGCCTTATTAATGAAGGCGAAGTCCAGAAAATCAAATTCGATGGCTATATTCGTAAACCGTACGCCCCCATCGAATTATTCTCGACGCTCTCCGAGCTTTTCGGTGCCTATGCTGAGAAAGCGTTGGTGCAGGAAGCGAAGCCCGATGTCGAGACCGGGGATACCCAATCTTGTGACGAAACCATGGCCGACGCGCGCAGCGAATGGCATTCCCTCTGTGGCGAGCCGCTCGTCGCGATGCGCGAGCGGATGCGCGTGCGCGAGATCGGCGAGTTCGCGAAACGGCTGAAAATCATCGCCGACCGGATGCGCCAGCCATCGCTGCAGGCGCTCGCTAAGCGTCTGGGTGTCGCCGTGCAGATGTTCGACGTCAATCAAGTGAAGATCGTGCTGGACGCATTGGCGTCATGGTGCGAGGAGGACAGCAATGACGCATAAATTCGAAGGCACAGTCGCGTTGCCGGTGGTGATGGTGATCGACGATCAGATCGCCAACGTCCAAGTGGTGGGACAACTGTTGACCCGCGCCGACTATGACGTGGTGCCGGTGCTGGACGGCCGCGAGGCGCTGGCAATGGCTGAGCGCAGTCCGCCCGATCTGGTGCTGCTGGACATGCGCATGCCCGGCGTCGATGGCTTCGATGTACTCGAAGGCCTGCAGTCCATGCCGCAGACGCGCGATGTGCCGGTGGTATTCCTCACCGCGGACCAAGAACGTGAAAGCCTGACCCGCGCATTTTCGGCCGGCGCTGTCGACTACATCACCAAACCCTTCATCCCCGAAGAACTGCTGGCGCGCGTGCGCACGCACCTGGACCTCAAGCAGGCGCGCGATCGTCTGGCGCGGGTCGCCGACGAACGCCAGAAGGTCGCGGAAATCGTCAGTCACGATCTGCGCAATCACTTCGGTAACATCCTGTTCTCCGCCGACATGCTGTGCGATCCAAGTTTGAACGACGAAACGCGTCGGCGCTTGGCGCATTCGATCCGCCACTCCGCCGATGCCGGCGTGCTGTTCCTGCAGGCCTTCCTTGATCAGCAGCAGGAGCGGATGCACGACCTGCCGCTGACGCCGATCCGTGCGCGCGTGCTGCTGGAAGAGGTCGCCGATCTGCTTTCGCACCACTCGCAGAGCAAAGGCATGCAGGTGCGCATCGATACCGGGGCCGCCGACGGTATCAGCCTGCTGGCCGAGCGCGCCGGCACCCTGCATGTGCTGCAGAACCTGCTATCGAACGCATTGAAATATGCACCGCCCAACAGCGAAATCGAGATGACCGCTGCGCGCCAGGGCAAATACGCGCGGCTGACGGTACTTGATCGCGGGCCGGGCATCACGCTGAAGGACCGCGAACGCCTATTCCAGCGCTATGTGCGTTTAAGCGCACAGCCGACCGGCGGCGAGTCGTCGACAGGGCTGGGGTTGGCATTGGCCAAACAGCGCGCGAGGACCATGGGCGGCGATGTCTGGTACGACGACCGCGAAGGCGGCGGCGCGAGCTTCACACTTGAACTGCCGCTGGGGTGATCACAGCGCATCGGTGAGACGTTATTCCAGGCAGCAGCTTTGAACGGAGACAACCCTAATCGTCGATACAACATCGGATGCGAAAACGCCCCCACGCAGAAGCACCGGGGCGTTTTTTGCTTCGTGCCCGTGTAGGCGTCGTCAAGTTTTGACGCGACGGCCCATGATCAGCGACACCACGAACAGGATCAGGAACACGAAGAACAGGATCTTGGCAATACCGGCCGCGGCACCGGCGATGCCGCCGAAACCGAGCACACCGGCGATCAGTGCGATCACGAAAAAGACGACGGCGTAATACAACATTGGGGCTCTCTCCAGGTCAGGGAACGGACCGCGATGCGCGGTCCCGCTGGATACACACACAAGTTGCGTGCCAGCCGCGACCCGCAGCCGAACATTCAGCAACATCTTTGTTTTTCAGCCACTTGCATGCGTGCATTGATACGGTCGCGGAGCCGGCCTGCATTACCGTTCACCGCGTTGCGCACGATCCAACCCGCGCATCGTGCAGGATGCCGGTCGACTGTTCTTGCCCAGACCAGAAGAAACAATCACTTGAGCATCCATTGGCCGTGGCACGGATCTTGATTCGTTTGTAGTCAAGGATTAGTCGTCAAGGGCCAGTCATCAAGGACTCGTCGTCAAAAACCAGTCGTCAAGAATGTACCTGTCAGCGTGCCGCCGATCAAAAACGCGAGGATCCCACCATGTCGATGCTGTTTCAGACCCTGCCATCACGCCGCCATTCGCGCCGTCGCGCACGCGTTGTCCGTGCGCGGGTACTTTTCGTCTGCATCGCATTGCTGCTTTCTGCTTATCTCGCCTGGTCGCCCTCGACCGCACGCACGGATGCGGCCACCTTTGCGCCCAGCGCGATTGCGCCGCAGGGGGGCGAGCTGCAGGGGGGCGAGGTGGAGCAGCCCATCAACACCGAGGGCGCGCTAAGTGGCGGGCGGCGCGATTCCGACGCAGCGCTTTATGTTGCCGAACGCTGAGCCCGTCCCATCCCGGTGGGCGCCCTCACAGGTTCGTGGTCCGATGCTAAGCTCGGTCGATGAACCAGCCTTCCGACCCCGCAGAACTCGCCCGAGTCACCCAGCGGCTGGTCGAGTTGCGCCTCGAACACCGCGACCTTGATCTAGCCATCGGCCGCCTGCACGAAAACATCGCTACCGACGAACTCGCCGTCAAACGCCTCAAGAAGCGCAAGCTGCAGCTCAAGGATGTGATCACCCGGCTGGAGTCTGCGTTGATTCCGGATGAGCCGGCTTAACCATCGGTGGTGGACCATCGGTGGTGGATCCGCCAATGTGCGATACATACATCTACGTCAACACGTCATAGCCACGCGGAATACCCATGGATCTGAAAAGCGGCTACCCCTACTGGGCCGTCAAGAACGGCCTGATGCACGCATTCCCGCAGCTGGAGGCCGATCTGACCTGCGACGTGGTCATTGTCGGCGGCGGCATCACCGGCGCGCTGATCGCACATGAATTGACGACCCACGGGCATTCGGTGGCCGTGGTCGAACAGCGCGACATCGGCTGGGGCAGCACGGCCGCCAGCACCGCGCTGCTGCAGTACGAAATCGACACCCACATGGTCGATCTTGCCAAGCAGTACGGGGAAGATCAGGCGGCGTTGGCGTATCTTGCCTGCGCCGACGCGATCCCGATGCTGCAGGCCTTGGCGAAAAAGGTCGGCGATGTGGACTTCGCGCGGATGCAGAGCCTGTACTACGCGAGCCGCCGCCGGGACGTGGGTGCGATGCGCGATGAATTCGACATGCGCCAGCGCCACGGCTTCGAGATGGAGTGGCTGGAACCTGCGGCCCTGCAGGAACGCTTCGGCATCGCAGCACCCGCGGCGATCCTCAGTAAACTGGCGGCGCGCATCGATCCATACCGCATGGCGTATCGGCTGCTGGCCGGCGTGGCCAAGCGCGGCGGCGGCGTCTACGATCGTACCTGCATCGAAGCGTTCGACGCCACGTCCAGGCGCGTGCACCTGCGGACGACGTCCGGGTTCTCGATCCGCGCCGGACATGTGGTGTTCGCGGCCGGTTATGCCAACCAGCGCTGGCTGCGTCAGCGGGTGGCGAAGAACAGGAGCAGTTACGCGTTCATCACCGATCCCATCGGGCCGGAAGCGCTTGGCCCATTGGCCGACACGATGATGTGGGAGTCGGCGCGCCCGTATCTGTATCTGCGCAGCACCGGCGACGGCCGCCTGCTGGTGGGCGGCGAGGACGATGCCATTGACGTGCCCGCGCGCCGCGACCGCCGCGTTGAGAAGAAGGCGCGGACGCTGCTGAAGCAAGTGCAAACACTTTTCCCCGAGCTGCCGCTGCAGCCTGCGTTTTCGTGGGCGGGCACTTTCGCGGAGACCAAGGACGGACTTCCGTTCTTCGGCCCGCACGCGCAGCACGGTCCGCGGGTGCAGTTCGCGATGGCTTACGGCGGCAACGGCATCACCTATTCGATGATCGGCGCCGGCCTGCTGCGTGCCTTGATCGAACGAAAGAAACATCCGCTGGCCAAGCTGTTCTCGTTCCAGCGGGTGGATTGAAGCCGCGCGGCACAGGCCGCCTGCGCCGCGCATTGAGCGGCGTATAGAGCAGCATGCAGAACGGCGCTTCGATGCACCGGGTCATGCTGCAGCGCAGCAGCAACCGTATTCATTCCGGCCCGTAAACCCACGGGCTATGCTGCCCCACCACCCGGGGAGGACCGCCCATGCTGCGGATGCAACAACGCCTGTCGCTGCCGTTCCTGATGCTGCTCAGCCTGCCGTCAACGGCGATGGGCTTCGCACTGGCGGTGCAGATTTCGGCGCTGAGCTGGCTGATGTCGACGAAATATGGGTTGAAACTCGACGAGATCGGCATCGTCTGGGCCGCAGGTCCGCTGGCGGGCATCATCGGTCAGGTCATCATCGGCATCATCAGCGACAACGTCTGGTACTGGGGCGGTCGACGCAGGCCCTTCATCCTCGTCGGCGGCGTATTGACTTCGTTGATGCTGCTGGCATTGCCGTCGATCGGCGCGATCGACAAAGCGCTTGGAT
Organism: Lysobacter sp.; assembly: GCA_043765595.1. GTDB lineage: Bacteria > Pseudomonadota > Gammaproteobacteria > Xanthomonadales > Xanthomonadaceae > Lysobacter_I. Next base: position 5,526 of record JAYUIZ010000625.1, read on the forward strand.
TCGACGCGATCCTCGGTGTCGCGGTCGCGGTCGCACTGGCCCTGGACCTGTCGATCAATCTCGGCTTCAACCCCACGCGTTCGCTGATCACCGATGTCACTCCGGAAGGCGCCAAGCGCACCGCCGGCTATACCTGGATGCAGACGGTCTCCGGCACGTTCGGCGTGCTCGCGTACGCCATCGGCGCGATCTGGGGGAATATCACTCTGATCTATTTCGGCGCCGGTCTGGCGCTGATGTTCTCGATCATTCCCGTACTGCTGGTCGAAGAACCGCGGGTGCTGGCGCATACCGAAACCGGCACGCCCACCGAAAAACTGGGGCTCGGCGCGCTGCTGCTGCTGATGCGTCCGCTGTGGGCGTTCGCGGTGTACGCGATGATCGCGATGGGTCTGAAAATCGCGGGCGTTAAGACCCACGGTCTGTGGCTGGAAGTGGTGTTCGGCGTGCTGGCGCTGGCGCTGATCGTGCATGCGCTGAGCGAACGGCAGACGCCCGATGGGCGCGAGGACATCGCCGGTTTCCGCAAGGTGCTGGCCGCGCACTCGATCAGCTGGTTCGGCATGCAGACGTTGTTCGTGTTCATGATCGGCTTCGTGCAGCAGCGGTTCCCGCAGCTTGACGACAAGGCCACCGGACAGTTGATGTCCATCAGTTTCCTGTCGTTGAATGCGGTCGCCGCGGTGCTGCCGGCGCTGCTGCTCAACCCGCTGGCGCAGCGCTTTCGCGAAGTCCGCGTGCATGCGGCCAGCCTGCTGCTGATGGCGCTGGGGTTCGGCTATGTCTATGCGTTCGCAGACAGCGCGGCATCGCTGTACGTCGGCATGGCGATCATCGGCGTGGGCTGGGGCGCGATCGTCAGCCTGCCGTTCGCGATCTTCTCGCAGAGCGTCTCGCCGGCCCGGATTGGTCTGTACATGGGCGTGTTCAACCTCAGCGTGGTGCTGCCGCAGCTGGCGGTGAGCCTGGGCGTGGGTTATCTACTGTCGCAGTTGGAAAACAAGGGATTGGTATTCGCGATCGGCGGCGTATGCATGCTGCTGTCGGCAATTGCATGGCTGGCGGTGCGCCAAGGCGCGCGACGCGGGCTGGAGACGCCGCAAACCCCCGCGCATTGACGCGGCGACGGGGGGCGTGAACCGTGACCACGCGGGCCGGCCCCGGTGCGGGATGGTCCCCGAGGTTCTACACTGCGGCACAGCATTCGACGGACAGCTCCATGCGCCCACGCAAAACCAAGGCCACTTCTGTCGACATCGCCCATCGCGCGGGGGTGTCGCAGGCCACCGTCTCTCGCGTCCTGCGCGGCAGCCCGCTGGTCAACGCCGATACCCGCAAGCGGGTGCTCGATGCGGTGCAGGAGCTGAATTACAAAGTCGACCGCCGCGCATCGAGTCTGCGCACCCAGCGCGCCGGCACGCTGGCGCTGCTGCTGTTTGAAGACCCGACCGAAGACGGCTCGCAGATCAATCCGTTCTTCCTGTCGATGCTGGGTTCGATCACCCGCGCCTGCACCCGCCACAACCATGATTTGCTGGTGTCGTTCCAACAGCTGTCGGATGACTGGCACGCCGATTACGAAGACAGCATGAAGGCCGACGGCCTGATCCTGCTGGGTTATGGCGATTACGTCGACTACCGGCCGAAGCTCGAAAAACTGGTCGAGCAGGGCACCCATTTCGTGCGCTGGGGCGCGGTGCTGCCGGGCCAGCCGGGGGTGTCGATCGGCTGCGACAACTTCGCCGGCGGGCGTCTGGTCGGCGAGCATCTGCTCGGCCTGGGCCGCAAGCGCATCGCGTTTCTTGGCGATGCATCCAGCCACTATCCGGAATTCTGGGAGCGCTACCGCGGCTGCGAGATCGTGCAGCGTGAAGCAGGCATCCCCGCAGATTCAGCGCTGCAGGTCGATGCGCTGAGTTCGGAGGAAGAAGGCTACGAGGCCGGCAAAGCGCTGCTGGGCCGCGGCGTGCTCTTCGATGCGGTGTTCGCGGCCAGCGATCTGATCGCGATCGGCGCCATCCGCGCGCTGATTGAACACGGCCTGCGCGTACCCGAGGACATCGCGGTGGTCGGCTTCGACGACATTGCGATGTCGCGCTTTTCCACGCCGCCGTTGACCACCGTCTACCAGGACACCGCCAGTGCAGGCGAACTGCTGGTGACCACTTTGCTCAAACGCGTCCACGAGCAGCCGGCGGAAAGCCAGATGCTGCCGGCCACGCTGGTGGTGCGGCGATCGAGTGGCGCGGCCGGTTGAAGCGTGATGCAGGCAAGCGCAGCGATCTCGATCGCGGCACGTGTGAGCAAGGATTTTGTGGGAGCGAGGTTTTTGTGGGAGCGACGCAAGTCGCGACGCTCTCCGGTAGAACATTCCGCAGCCTGTCGCGACTTGCGTCGCTCCCACAGTGTCAGAGTGTCAGGCGGTATGCCCCCCCGGCTCTCACAGTGTGGCGGTGTCAGGCGGCATGCCGCCGCGGCTCGCGCACCGGTAGCCTGCACAGGCCCGCAACGATTGCGAGCGATGATTCCGGGGCACGATGCTCTTTTGGCAGCGACGATCTTGTGGGCACGAAGATTGTGTGGAATCGAGGTTTTTGTGGGGACAAGGATTTTTGCGGGTACGAGGATTTTGTGGAATCGAGGTTTTTTTGGGAGCGACGCAAGTCGCGACGCTCTCCGGTAGATCATTCCGTACCCTGTCGCGACTTGCGTCGCTCCCACATTGTTGCGCGACTCGCGGCCTCAGTGCCCCGCCGCCGCACCGACATAGCCAGCCTTCGGTTCGCGCACCAGCACCAGACACAGCGCGCCGACGATCAGACTCGCGCCGCTGATCATCAGTGCATAGATCGCCTGACTGTCGAAGAATGTTTTCAGCGTCAGCCCCAACAGCGTTGCCGCCACGATCTGCGGAATCACGATGAACATGTTGAAGATGCCCATGTACAGGCCCATTTTCTTCTCTTCGACGCAGGACGCCAGCAGCGCATAGGGCATCGACAGGATGCTGGCCCAGGCAATCCCGACCAGTGCGAACGACAGGATCAGGTACTGCGGCGAGGACACATAGGCCATCGACAGGAAGCCGATGCCGCCCAGCAGCAGCGACACGAAGTGCACGAGTTTGCGATTGAGTACGAAACGCGATGCGTAGAAGCTCAGCAACAGCGCCACCACCATCGACGACAGCCCGTAATTGCCCATATACGAGCCGACCAGATCCGCAGCGTTCTGGAAGGCGGCGTTGGCGGACTGGAAGGCCTCGGCCTGTGCCGGAATCGCCATGTCGAACGCCTTCGGATCTGGTGCCGGGGCCTTGAATACATGCTCGGTCAACGCCGGCGTGGCCATGCTCCACATGCTGAAGAACGACAGCCAGCTGAAGAACTGCACCACGCCGATGCTCAGCATCTGCCTGGGCATGTGCAGTATGTTGTGAAAAATCTCGCCGATGAAATTACCGGAAGATTTCTTCTCTTCGGCGAAGCGCTCAAGATCTTCCGGCGGATATTCCTTGGTAGTGAACACAGTCACCAGGATGCTCAGCAGAAACACCATTGCGCCCACTGCGAAGGCGACCTTCACCGACATCGGCACCACGCCCGGGCCGGCTTCGTTGGAGACGCCCAGCTGATTGACGAACCACGGCAGATTGCTTGCCACCCAGGTGCCGATGCCAATGATCAGCGTTTGCAGCACGAAGCCATACGAACGCTGCTGTTCCGGCAGTTTATCGGCGACCAGCGCGCGGAACGGCTCCATGCTGATGTTGATCGATGCATCCAATATCCAGAGCAGTCCCACCGCCATCCACAGCGCCGACGAATGCGGCATGAAGATCAGCGCGATTGAGGCCAGAATAGCGCCGACCAAAAAATAAGGCCTGCGCCGCCCGAGGATGGGGTGCCAGGTGCGGTCGCTGAAGTAACCGATGATCGGCTGCACCAGCAGCCCGGTCAGCGGGGCCGCGATCCACAACAGCGGCAACGCATCTTTTTCCGCGCCGAGGGTCTGGAAGATCCGCGACATGAAGCCGCCCTGCAGCGCGAATCCGAACTGGATGCCCAGGAAACCGAACGACATGTTCCAGATCTGCCAGAACGACAGCGGCGGCTTTGAGTGCGTGGCGTTTTGGGTCATCGTGCGTTGGGTGGCCGTGCTTCGAGTCATCGAAATGTCCTTGGGTGTAACGGGGTGCGCCGAGTTACGGCGGCGTCGTGCGCAGCGTCACGATGCCCGTGTGCATCGCGTGCGGCACGTTGCAGCGCAGCATTTCCGGATGTAAACGTATTCAAACGCAGTAGTCCATCGTGTACATGGAATAGTCGCGTTCCCCACGTTGGCAAAGCGGACGCGCAGCATGCAGCAAACACGCTCACGCACACGCTTGGAACCTGTTCAAAATGCTCCTGAGCCACAAGCAGACACTCCATGTGTCATGCCGAACGTCCGCGCAGCGGGCGGAAGGATCTGCTGTTGTGACATCAACAGCGACAAGCAGATCCCTCATCTGGCTTCGCCATCGTTCGGGATGACATTATTTTTTCAGACAGGGATTTTGAACAGTTGCTTACATCGTCTTGGCTGCGCAGTGCTTGGCGATGAAGTCCTCATGCGTGGGCATCGCCTGCGTGCATTTTTCGATCACGCCGCGGATGTTGCGCATGAACTCGGTGATCTTCTCTTCCGGATACACATCCACCAGCGCGTGATACGACTTTGGCGCCATCCGCTGGCCGTGCATCACCTGCACCCAGCTGGGTTCGGCGAACAGTTCGCTGCCGTCGCGGAAAATGCGGCCGTTGCTGTTGAACAGGTCCATCTTGCGCTGCAACGACTCGGGCACGTCCATCGTGCGCACGTAGTTCCAGAACGGCGTGTCGTCGCGCTGGGTGGCGTGGTAATGCAGGATCAGGAAATCGCGGATCTTGTCGAACTCGAAATGGGCGTGGGTGTTGAACTCGTCGATGTCGGTTTCATCAAACCCCGTATGCGGGAAGAATGCGGTCAGCCGCGCGATGCTGGACTGGATCAGATGGATGCTGGTCGATTCCAGCGGCTCCATGAAGCCGCTGGCCAAACCGATGGCGACCACGTTCTTATTCCAGAATTTTTTGCGCTTGCCGGTCGCGAAACGCAGCACGCGCGGCTCGGCCAGCGCCTCGCCCTCCAGGTTGGCCATCACCACCGCAGTGGCTTCGTCCTCGCTGATAAATTTGCTGCTGAATACATGGCCGTTGCCGACCCGGTGCTGCAGCGGGATGCGCCACTGCCAGCCGGCATCACGCGCGGTGGAGCGCGTGTATGGCGTCAGCGGCGTGGTGCGCGCGCAGGGCACCGCAACCGCGCGGTCGCAGGGCAGCCAGTGCGTCCAGTCGATATAGCCGGTCTTGAGCGTCTGTTCGATCAGCAGCCCGCGGAACCCCGAACAGTCGACGAACAGCTGCCCGGGAATGCACTCGCCGCTGTCCAGCGTGATCGCGGTGACGAAGCCGTTTTCGGGATTCTGTTCGACGCCCATTACCTTGCCTTCGGTGCGCACCACGCCGCGCGCTTCCGAATAACGGCGCAGAAACGCCGCATACAGCCCGGCGTCGAAGTGATAGGCGTAACCGATATCCGCCAGCGGCGAATTGGGCCGGTCGGTCACTGCGCGCATGAATTTGTTGTGGCGCGCGGCGTAGGTGTTGATCGAATAATCGTCCAGCGGCGCGGCTTTGCCGGCCTGATGCATTTTCAGCCAATATTGGTAAAAGGGCACCAAGCCGAGGTCTTGGCCGATCTTGCCGAAACCGTGGATGTAGCTGTCGCCAAGCTTGCCCCAGTTGACGAACTCGATGCCGAGCTTGAACGAGCCCATGGTCTCGCGGATGAACTGGTTCTCGTCCAGATCCAGCGCCTGGTTGTAGAGCTTGATCATCGGGATGGTGGCTTCGCCCACGCCCACGGTGCCGATCTCCTCGGATTCCACCAGCCTGATCGAATACGATCGGGTCAGCACTTTCGACAGCGCGGCGGCCGTCATCCAACCGGCGGTGCCGCCGCCCACGATCACGATTTCGGACACACGATTGTTTTCGACCACAGGTACAGCGTTCATGCAGCGGAGTCTCTTTGAAATGCACAGCAAGTATGCGATCAACGGTCGCGCAGGTCATCCCGCAGCGCAGCGGCGAACATCCGGAAGTCTGCGGCTTGCATACGTATTCATAGCGATGCTTGCGGCATGCATGTCACCGGCGGTCAACGCAGGAACGACGCTCAGCCCGGTCGAGCGCGGTCCGCAGTGCGACCCCGCGCTGCCGCCGCAGGTGCTGCATCCGGTGGCGGCAATGGCCGTTGATGCACGCGCGTATTGGCTGGACCGCGGCATGATCCAATGGCCGGGCACCGCGACGGCCGGGCGCTTCCGTCTGTACGTCTCGGCGACCGCGGCACTGCGCGTGGAGACAGGTCAATCCGTCACCGGTGCCGATGCCGCCTTTGATCTGATCCGGACGAACGCCGAGCAGTCCACGACGGTCGCCGAACGTTTCCGCTTCATCGCCGACGGCCCACGGCTGGCGCTGCCGGCGGGCGTAAGTCACGCTGACTTGCTTCGCGGCCAGACGCTGTTGGTGCGTGAGGACGCTCGCGGCCGGGTGATCGACGCGGCTGCGCTGCAGACCCCCGGCGCACTGGATGATCTGTATGCCGCCGCCGCCGACGTGCCCGACCTTGGCGCGACGCTCGCTGCCACTGGCGACGATGCGGGAACACGCTTCGCGCTGTGGGCGCCCACCGCCCGCAGCGTCGCGCTGTGCGTGTATCCGATGCGCGACGGCGGGCGCTTCGTCGCCCATCCGATGCTGCGCGACGACGCGACCGGTGTGTGGCGATTCCGCGATTCGGATGTCCTGCGCGGCCGCAGGTACGCCTATCTGGTCGAGGTCTTCGTGCCCGGCGTGGGCATCGTCCGCAATCGCGTCACCGACCCGTATTCCGTCGGCTTGAGCACGGATTCGGTGCACAGCGTCGTGCTTGATCTCGACCATGCCTCGACAAAACCCGAAGGCTGGGACACTGCGCCGCGCCCGCCCATGCTCGCGGCAAATGTGGACATGAGTGTTTACGAAATGCACGTCCGAGACTTCTCGCGCGACGACGCCAGCGTACGTGCCGATTGGCGCGGCACATATCTGGCATTCACCGTCGCGGACTCCGCAGGAATGCGCCATCTGCGCGCACTGCGCCAAGCGGGCATGACCGACATCCATCTGCTGCCGGCCTACGACCTGGCATCGGTGCCTGAGCGCGATTGCAGGATTCCGAACATCCCCGACGCCGGGCCTGACAGCGAGGCACCGCAGGCGGCCGTGATGGCTACCGCGGACGCGGACTGCTTCAACTGGGGATACGACCCGTGGCACTACAGCGTGCCGGAAGGCAGCTATGCCACCGACCCCACAGGCGCAGTGCGCGTCCTGCAGTTCCGCGAGATGGTGCAAGCGCTGCATGCGGTCGGGCTGCGCGTGGGCATGGACGTGGTCTACAACCACACCTTTGCTGCGGGGCAGGATGCAAAGTCGGTGCTCGACCGGATCGTGCCCGGCTACTACCAGCGCCTCGACGCCAGCGGCAAAGTCGAGCGCTCGACCTGCTGCGAGAACACCGCCACCGAACATCGGATGATGGCGAAGCTGATGATCGAATCAGCGGCGCTTTGGGCGAAGCACTACCGCATCGACTCGTTCCGCTTCGACCTGATGGGACACCAGCCGCGCGCTGCGATGGAACGTCTGCAGCAGGCGGTTGACACCGCCGCCAGCCGCCACATTCCGCTGCTGGGCGAAGGCTGGAATTTCGGCGAGATCGCCAACGGCGCGCGCTTTGTGCAGGCCTCGCAGTTGGCGTTGAACGGCAGCGGTATCGCCACCTTCAGCGATCGCGCCCGCGATGCGCTGCGCGGCGGCGGCTGCTGCGACAGCGGCGAAGCGCTGGTCGCAGGTCAGGGCTGGTTGAACGGGCTGGGTTACGCGCCGAATGCCCTGAACGTCGGCAAGGACCGCAGCGCCGAGCTGCTGCGTGCGGCGGATCTGGTCCGCATCGGTCTGGCCGGAACCCTGCGCGATGTGCGCATGCTCGGGGCCGATGGCGTCGAACGGCCCCTCTCGAAGTTCGACTACGCCGGACAACCGGCCGGTTATGCCGCAGCCCCGGGCGAAGTGGTGAATTACGTCGAGAACCACGACAACATGACCCTGTTCGATCTGCATGCGCTGCGGCTGCCGCGCGATACATCGCGTGAAGATCGTGCGCGGGTGCAGCTGCTCGGCGCAGCGACGACCGCCTTCAGTCAGGGCGTGGCGTACTACCACGCCGGCATCGAAATCCTGCGCTCGAAGTCGCTGGACAAGAACAGCTACAACTCCGGAGACGCGTTCAATCGCCTCGATTGGACTTACACCGACAATGGGTTTGGTGCGGGATTGCCGCCCAAGCCGGACAACGGCAAAGATTGGCCGTTAATGCAGCCGGTGCTGGCGGACGCGTCGATCAAGCCGCGACCCGAGGACATTGTGTGGATGCGCGATGCCTTTAACGACCTGTTGCGGATCCGCAGCAGCTCCACGCTGTTCCGCATGCGCACATCGAAGGAGGTCGAATCGCGGCTGTCGTTCCGCAATGTCGGCCCGCAGCAGAATCCGCTGGTGATCGCCGCGCATCTGGATGGTGCGGGCTATGGCGGCGCTACCTTCCGCGAGATCCTGTATTTCATCAACGTCTCGCCCGTGGCGCAGACCTTGGCGCTGCCTGAAGAACAGGGCAAGGCCTATGTGCTGCATCCCGTGCAGCGTGCGGAGGATGCGACGGATGCACGCCCGCGCGATGCGCACTACGATCCGGCTAGCGGTCATTTCACGATTCCGCCGCGTACCGCGGTGGTGTATGTCATTGAATGATGGGTTACGGGGAATACGCATGACGATCGTCTTCGATTCGGGGCATGAATCCGCTGTCTGCGCAGGGGGTTTGAAGCAAGAGCAAATCCCCCCTGCCCCCCTTTTTCAAAGGGGGAAACTTCGTGGGTTTTCACGAGGACTGCGGAACAGGATGGTTTTGCTGTTCTGTGAAGCTTCTGCATTTCATTCCACAAGGAATCAAAGGAACAATGCCTGTGCATACTCAGGCACCCTTGCAGTCTTGGATAATGACGCATTCTGCTTACCCCCTTTGAAAAAGGGGGTCGACGGCAGCGAAGCTGGCGGCGGGGGGATTTCGCTGCGGCGCGCGACAGCGCGGCGTGGCGCGACGTTCGCCGCAACGCATGTCGCGCTGTTGCTATCGATGCTGTGGCTGGCCTCGTCCGCCCACGCCGCGACCGTCGCCGAAGTCGCATCGCCAGACGGCACCCTGAAGGTGGAGCTGGATCTCAATGGCGAAGGGCGTCTGGCCTATCGCATCGCGCGCAAGGGCGAACCACTGATCGGCGACTCGCGGCTTGGTTTCATCCTGCGCAACGGGCGCCAGCTGTTGCGCGGCCTCACGCTGGAAGCACAGTCGTCGCGCAGCTTCGACGAGACCTGGGAACAGCCCTGGGGCGAGCGCCGCTTCGTACGCAACCATTACAACGAGCTGCGCGCGACGTTTGTTGAGCGTGATCGCGACCGCCGCAGCTTCGATGTGGTGTTCCGTGTGTTCGACGACGGCGTCGGTTTTCGCTACGCATTTCCAAAACAGCCTGCGCTGGACGAAGTGCAGATCGCGGAAGAACTGACTGAATTCGCGATTGCCAGACCGGCCACCGCGTGGTGGATCCCGGCGTATGAATGGAATCGCGAGGAATATCTCTACAGCCGCACGCCGCTGGCGGAAGTGGGCGTGGCGCAGACGCCGATCACATTGCGCACCGATGACGGCGTTCACGTTTCCATCCATGAAGCAGCGCTGGTCGACTACGCGGGCATGAATCTCGCGAAAGGCGACGGCGGGGTGCTGCGTGCCTCGCTCACGCCCGGCAGCCCGGCCAAGGTCGTGCGCCGCACACCGTTCACCACGCCGTGGCGCACGCTCCAGATCGCTGATCGCGCCGGCAGATTGGTCGAGTCCAATTTGATCCTCAATCTCAACGAGCCCAACGCGCTCGGCGACGTGAGCTGGTTCAAGCCATCCAAGTACATCGGCGTGTGGTGGTCGCTGCATCTGGATCAACAGACCTGGGCCACCGGACCGAAGCACGGCGCGACTACTGCGAACGCCAAACGCTACATCGATTTCGCAGCAAAATACGGGTTTCGCGGCGTATTGGTCGAAGGCTGGAATACGGGCTGGGACGGCGACTGGTTCGCCAACGGCTGGAATTTCGACTTCAGCAAGCCCACACCGGACTACGATCTCGAAGGCCTCGCGGCGTATGCCAAGTCCAAGGGCGTGCACCTCGTCGGTCATCACGAAACCGCGTGCGCGGTCAGTCACTACGAGCGGCAGATAGATCGCGCGTTCGCACTCTCCGAGCGCCTCGGAATCGATTCGATCAAGACCGGCTATGTCTGCGATGCTGGGCAGATCGAGCGACAGGATCAGCCCGATGGCCCGGTGACGCGCGAGTGGCACGAGAGCCAGTTCATGAGCAACCATCATCTGCGCGTGGTGCAGGCTGCGGCGAAGCATCACGTTGCGATCAACGCGCACGAACCGATCAAGGACACCGGCCTGCGCCGCACTTATCCGAACTGGATCTCGCGCGAAGGCGCGCGCGGCCAGGAGTTCAACGCCTGGGGCAATCCGCCGAATCCGCCCTCGCACGAGCCCACGCTGATCTTTACGCGCATGCTCTCCGGGCCGATGGACTACACGCCCGGCGTGCTCAGCCTGCAGGGCCGTGGCCAGCCGCTGCAGAGCACGCTGGCGCGGCAGCTCGCGCTGTATGTGGTCCTTTACAGCCCCATCCAGATGGCCGCCGATCTGCCCGAAAATTACGCCAAACACATGGATGCGTTCCAGTTCATCCGCGACGTGCCTGCCGACTGGCAGGACACCCGCGTGCTCAACGGCGAAGTTGGCGATTACGC
>JAYUIZ010000626.1:0-1698 GCA_043765595.1 Lysobacter sp.
TTGTCGCGTTCGGTGTCGCGGGAGATGGTGTCGAGAGGCTGGCCAGTGTGACCGGCCAGGATCTCATTGAGCCGCTGGCGCAGGGCAAGAATCTCGCGCGCCTGGATCTCGATGTCTGTTGCCTGTCCCTGCGAACCGCCGGAGGGCTGGTGGATCATCACTCGGGCGTTGGGCAGAGCATATCGCTTGCCCTTGGCACCCGCCGCCAACAAAATAGCGCCCATCGAACATGCCTGACCGACGCAGATCGTGCTGACATCCGGCTTAATGAACTGCATCGTGTCGTAGATCGCCAAGCCTGCGGTAACGACGCCACCGGGCGAGTTGATGTAGAGACTGATGTCCTTCTCCGGATTTTCCGCTTCCAGGAACAGCAACTGCGCGACGATGACATTGGAGACGTGATCATCGACCCCGCCAACCAGGAAGATCACACGCTCTTTGAGAAGGCGGGAGTAAATGTCGTAAGCCCGCTCGCCGCGACTGGTCTGTTCGACCACCATCGGTACGAGATTCAAGGCTCTAGTCTCAAGGCTGTTCATACGTCACGGCACCTGTGGTAGGAAAGTCGCGCATCTGTGCGCGGCCCATTGCAAAGGGAAACTCGGATTGCCGCGCACGTTACTGCGGGGCGATCGCTTCCTGGAAGCTGAGCGGTGTGTCGGTATGTACGGCGCGCTCTGCGATCCAGTCGATAACCTGTTCTTCCATCACGCGGTTCTGCAGGCCCGACATGAGCTGGCGGTCGTTGCGGTACAAATCAATGACCTGCTGCGGTTCTTCGTAAGTGGACGCAATGAGACGCAGTGTTTCGTTCAGGCGTTTTGGATCGAGGGTCAGGTCGTTGCGACGGGCGATTTCGCCGACCAGAAGGGCCACAGTGACCCGCTTGCGGGCGGAATCGATGAAATCGAGGTATGCCTCGGCCGGCGCTTCAACCTGACGACCCTGCCGGCGGGACTGCTCGACGGCTTGGGCCACCATCGCGCGGGCTTCGCTTTCGACGACCCGCGCCGGCATCTCGACATGCGCGTAGGTGGCGATAAGCTGCTCGCCGACTTCGCGGCGCAGGCGGCTCATCAGCGCGCCTTTGAGCTCGCGCTCCAGGTTGTTGCGGATTTCGATCCGGAACTGGGGCATTTCGCCCGACTTCACGCCGAAACTCTTAATGAATTCGGGATCGACATCAGGCAGTACGGGCTCGGAGATCTGCTCGACCTTCACGTTGACCACAACCTGCTTGCCTGCCAACTGCGGCACGCGCCAATCTTCCGGGAAATCGATGGTGAGGGTCTTGTTTTCATCGGCACTCATGCCGATCAGTGCAAGCTCGATGTCGGCGAACATGGCGCCCGAACCGATCATTGTCACGCCGCGCTCAGCGCCTTCGGCAGGCAGTCGCTCGCCGTCGACCATCGACCAGGTTTCCACATCGGCGGCATCGCCGGCCTGGGCCGGACGGTTCACCAACGTCCAGCTGCGGCGCTGGAGACGGAGATTCTCGATCATGCGATCGATGTCATCTTCCGCAATCTCCGCGGTGTGGCGCACCACTTGCAGCGCGCTTACGTCGATATCGCCGAAGTCGGGTACCACCTCGAAAGTCGCAACATAGGCCAACTCGCCCTCGCCCGCCTCGGATGGTTCGATGCGCGGCGCGCCGGCGTGACGCAGCGCGTTCTCGCGGACGCCCTGATC
>JAYUIZ010000627.1:0-4688 GCA_043765595.1 Lysobacter sp.
CAGCCGACGACACCAATACCCGAACGTCTGCACTGCGACGCCATGCTGCACGCGCCACGCCCGCCGACTCAGCCCGCTACGCCGCCATGCCGCAATCCGCCCTTCCCACAACAACACCTTCACGTGTCTTGACATCTCGCCTGTCCGGCTTGGAAAGGCTGCGACCGTCAACGATCAAAACAGAAGATGGAAGATGTGGGGGGCGGACGCTTACGAATTACCCCGAGTGGCTGGTGATCACCGCCTTGCTGACCGCGCAGACCTTCGTGGTCATGGCGTTTGCGGTTCCGGTGGAACACTGGTTCCCGCAGGTCCGCAACTGGGCGTTGTCGCTGGCCGTCGCCTACAGCGTGTTTTCGCTGACGCAGTTCTTCAGGCCATACCCGCGCTGGAAAGCGGTGTTGCGCAGTCTGTTCGGGTTCGGGCTGTTCACGCTGATCAACTTCGCATTTGGCCTCGTCCTGGCGGCGGCCATGCCCGCGCTGCCCACCGGGCGCTGAGCGGCGACGCGCGGTTCAGCGGTAGCGATTGATCTCATCGCGCAGGTCGCGTGCCGCGCGCGCGGCAGCTTCTGCGTAGTCGTCGCCCTTGGACGCGTACAGGATCGCCCGCGACGAACTGATGATCAGGCCGGCACCGTCGGCACTGCGCGCGTTGGTCACCACGGCTTTGACATCGCCGCCCTGCGCGCCGATACCAGGCACCAGGAACGGCATATCGCCGACGATGGCGCGGACTTCGCGCAACTGTTCCGGCCACGTCGCGCCGACGACCAGCGCGCAGTTGCGGTTGCCGTTCCAGTCGCGCGCGATCTTCTCGGCGACGTGCTGGTACAGCGGGCGGCCGGCGCCACTTTTGTCGAACAGCACCATGTCCTGAAGGTCGCTGGCACCCGCATTGGATGTGCGGCACAGGATCACCACACCCTTGTCGGCGCGGTCGAGGAACGGCTGCACCGAATCGCGGCCCAGATAGGGATTCACGGTCACCGCATCCGCGCAGTAGCGGTCGAACGCTTCGCTGGCGTAGTGCTGGGCGGTGCTGCCGATATCGCCGCGCTTGCTGTCCAGGATCACCGGGATCTGCGGGTAGCGGAAACGCATGTGCATGATCAGCATGCGCAGCGCTTCCTCGGCGTGGGCCGCGGCAAAGTGCGCGATCTGCGGTTTGAAGGCGCAGGCGTATTCGGCGGTGGCATCGACGATGTCGCGGCAGAAATTGAAGATCGCGTCGGGGTCGTTGACGTACTTCGTCGGGAATTTCGCCGGCTCGGGATCAAGGCCGACGCAGACCAGCGAATCGGCGTGGTCCCAGCGGTCGTGGAGTCGGTCGATGAAACCTCGCATCGGGTCGGGCGTCTTCAGGGTCTGGGAGTCGGTCATGATTTCAAAGATGCCCGCTGTTCGTAAGGATGTTCGCAGCCCGATCCGGTGAACTGTGCCTCAGTTCGGGAATCTGGCCTTCGCCGCATGCGAAACGCCCGCCATGAAGGCGGGCGTAGGTCTCACTTCAGCGCCTTGAACCGCAGCCGATGCGGCTTGGCGCCTTCTTCGCCGAGGCGGCGCTTCTTGTCTTCCTCGTACTCGCGGTAGTTGCCCTGGAAGAACTCGACGTGCGAGTCGCCTTCGAACGCGATGATGTGGGTTGCGATGCGGTCCAGAAACCAGCGGTCATGCGAGATCACGAAGGTGTTGCCGGGGAATTCCAGCAGTGCGTCTTCCAGCGCGCGCAGGGTTTCGATGTCGAGATCGTTCGACGGTTCGTCGAGCAGCAGCACGTTGCCGCCCTGCAGCAGGGTCTTCGCCAGATGCAGGCGTCCGCGTTCGCCGCCCGAAAGCGTGCCGACTTTCTTCTGCTGGTCCTGACCCTTGAAGTTGAAGCGGCCGAGATACGCCCGCGACTGGATCTCAACGCCGTTGATGTTGAGGATGTCGAGGCCGCCGGAGACTTCCTGGAAGACGTTGTGATCGCCCTCGAGTTTCTCGCGGCTCTGGTCGACATAGGCCAGTTTCACGGTTTGGCCGGTGAGGATCTCGCCCTTGTCCGGTTTCTCCATGCCCATCAGCATCTTGAACAGCGTCGATTTGCCGGCGCCGTTGGGGCCGATGATGCCGACGATCGCGCCCGACGGAATCAGCATGTCAAGGTTGTCGATCAGCAGGCGGTCGCCGAAGCTCTTCGATACACCCTTGAACTCGACCACCGAGTTGCCGAGACGCTCGCCCGGCGGGATGAAGATCTCGTTGGTTTCGTTGCGGCGCTGGTAATCGACCGACTGCAGTTCTTCCAGGCGGGCCAGACGCGCCTTGCCCTTGGTGCGGCCACCCTTGGCGTTCTGCCGTGACCATTCGAGTTCGCGCTGGATCGCTTTCTGACGCGATTTTTCCTGATTGTCTTCCTGCTTCAGGCGGTCGCCCTTCTGCACCAGCCAATCGGTGTAGTTGCCTTTCCACGGAATGCCGCGGCCGCGGTCGAGTTCCAGAATCCACTCGGCGGCGTTGTCGAGAAAGTAGCGGTCATGGGTCACGGCCACAACGGTGCCGGTATAGCGGGCGAGGAACTGTTCCAGCCACTCCACCGACTCGGCGTCGAGATGGTTGGTGGGTTCGTCCAGCAGCAGCATGTCCGGCTTCTGCAGCAGCAGGCGGCACAGCGCGACGCGGCGCTTCTCGCCGCCGGACAGCGGCCCGATCTTCGCGTCCCACGGCGGGATGCGCAGCGCATCGGCGGCCACTTCCAGCTGTTGTTCCAGCAGGTGGGCATCGTTGGTGGCGAGAATCGATTCCAGCCGCTGCTGTTCGGCGGCGAGTTTGTCGAAGTCCGCGCCCTCTTCGGCATAGGCTTCGTACACCCGGTCCAGCGCGGCCTGGGCCTGCAGCACTTCGCCGACGCCTTCCTCCACCGCCTCGCGCACGGTCTTGTTCGGGTCGAGTTCGGGCTCCTGCGCCAGATAGCCGACCTTGATGCCGGCCTGCGCGCGCGCTTCGCCCTGAAAATCGGTGTCCACCCCGGCCATGATTTTCAGCACGGTGGATTTGCCGGCGCCGTTCAGGCCGAGCAGACCGATCTTGGCGCCCGGGAAGAACGACAGCGAGATGTCTTTGATGATCTGGCGTTTCGGCGGCACGATCTTGCTGACGCCATTCATGGTGTAGATGTATTGCGACATGGGGGCTTCCGGTGTGACGCGACGCCGGTCCGATGGGAGCGGGACGCCGCAGTGGCGGGCAGCGGCCACCTGCGCAGGGCAGGGGCCGCGAAGAAGAATCTAGGGTTGGCGGCGATTATACCGGCCCGGGCCCGACGCACGGCAGGCGGGTTGCCTCTGTGGCTTGTAGCGGGCAGGTTCGCACGGCTGAATGCCGGTTCACGGCGTCGGCAATGGGACGGAACACATTCAGGTTTGCCGCGCCATTCTCGGCGCGCCCCAACTGCCATCCCATACGAGGCATCGCATGAAACACACCAATCGCATCCTTCCGGTCCTGGTCTTGGCGATCGCAGCGGCCGTCTCCATGCCGGCGATGGCCCGCGACCACGGGCGCCACGATCACGGCGACCGCAGCGACCGACGTAGCGAATACCGCAACGATTACCGCTACGACCGTCGCGAAGATCGCCGGGATGACCGCCGCGATGACCGCTATTACGACGATCGTCGCCATGGTCGCGACCGCGTCGTCTATGTGGTTCCGCGCTACGCCCCGCCGCCGCGGGTGGTCTACCGCAACGGTCCGCCGCAGCACGCATATCCCCGCTGGTCGCGCGGCGCGCGTTACGACACCCGCGGCTATGCGCCCACCTACGTGGTCCGGGATTACGGTTATTACGGCCTGCGCGAACCGCCCCGCGGCCATCACTGGCGTCGCGACGACCGGGGCGATTTCATCCTGGTGGCGGTGGCCACCGGCCTGATCGCCAGCGTGATCTTCCGCTGAGCCAGCGTCCCATACGCCACGCAATGCAACGGCGCGTCCTTCGGGGCGCGCTTTTTTTGGGCCGGGCCGCCGCCCGGCCGTGGGCTACAATGGCCGGGTCATCCTGCCCCCGGAGTCCCGATGTTCCCGCGCGACAGCCGTATTGAAGATTTCGATCCCGAATTGGCCGCAGCGATTGCCGCGGAAAACCGTCGTCAGGAAGATCATGTCGAACTCATCGCATCCGAGAACTACGCCAGCCCGCGGGTGATGGAAGCGCAGGGCAGCCAGCTCACCAATAAATACGCCGAGGGTTATGTCGGCAAGCGCTACTACGGCGGCTGCGAGCATGTCGATGTGGCCGAAACCCTGGCGATCGAACGCTTGAAACAGCTGTATGGCGCCGATTACGCCAACGTGCAGCCGCACTCCGGCTCGCAGGCCAATCAAGCGGTGTATTTCGCGCTGCTGAAGCCCGGCGATACCGTGCTGGGCATGTCGCTGGCGCACGGCGGCCACCTCACCCACGGCGCCAAGGCCAATATCTCCGGAAAACTCTTCAACATCGTGTCCTACGGCGTGAACGAGGCCGGCATGATCGATTACGACGAAGTCGAACGCATCGCCTTGGAAAGCAGGCCGAAAATGATCATCGGCGGATTTTCCGCGTATTCGCAGATCGTCGACTGGGCGCGCTTCCGCGCCATCGCCGACCAGGTCGGCGCGTATCTGTTCGTGGACATGGCGCACGTCGCTGGCCTCGTCGCCGCG
>JAYUIZ010000628.1:0-16566 GCA_043765595.1 Lysobacter sp.
TTTGACCTGACCATAGTAAGGACGAACCAAGCATCAATGGGTTACGTGTCGTTTCTAGCTCATGGATCGAAATTTTGGGAGCGGTCAATGAGTATTTCATCAGTCTGCTAACGCCTGAATTAATCCGGCCCGCGAAGCGGGTTCGGCTTGAATCAATTGTTAGACTTTAACCTGGTCAATTACCGCTTGGCCTAGTTTTGTAGCGCTAGCCGTAATTCCTGGTATTCCCGTCGCCCCTGCTAAATATGTATCAGCCGCAATTTGCGCGCACTTTGTAGCCAACACCACCAAATTGTTGATAGTTTCTTTGTCTACGGCTGCAATTTGTTCGCTCTGTTCAATAACGACATGGGGCTGAAAGGCAGGTATTCCATTGACCAACAGTTGATATTGGTACCCAATTTCTGACTTGAAGTCATCTTTGAATAATCCCTTGTCCGTAATCGTTCTAACGAATGGCTTGACGATAATGCTGTAAGATTTTACCTGAGCTTCGTGCTCAATTTTTGCGATAGATCGCCCTCTTAGCTCTCCTTCCATTTCTCTTTTTATACACTCTTCACGATGGGCTGATTTAAGATTTGTAATTTCAATGAGGTGGTCCTTGATGCTTGACGCTTTTCCACCTTCGAATCCATCATTAAAGAACTTCTCGCGAATTAATCTTGATTTTTCGTGATGGTCAAGTTCAACCTGATTGGTAAGCTGAAGATGACGACTTTCACTTCGGTGGATTTCCTTCTGTTGTTCTCTGAGCTCTAGTTCCGACTTTTCTAGTAATGACTGGGTAGACAGAATTTTTCTATTTGTAGAGAAGCTCACAACAGTGACAGTTAAGATTGCCGTTGAGATTATTGATATCCCGATTGCCGTATAAAAATCCATTAATCCCCCGCTATTTGAGTTAAATTCTAACTACGGCTAAACCCCAGTAGTAGGGCATAAAGCTTAGTCTCCGCCTCACTCCCAAGACATGTCAATCAATCGCACACCTGTCAGAAAAAACAGCTTGCATCGCCCGTCTCCAAGCACAACAGATCCCTCCGCAGGCGTTGCCCGCGTTCGGGATGACAGAAATGGAGGCGCGATGCAGCGGACTTGATCCCGCTTTACGCCGGCATTGCGCTCTGCATCGTCGTTACACGGTCGCCAAAAACCTCACAATACTCCCCGCAGCATCCCGCCCTTCCTGCACCGCAGTCACCACAAGATCCGCACCACGAACGCCATCACCACCGGCGAAGATGTGCTTGTTCGCAGTCTGATACGGATAAACAGGATTCGCAGGATCAATCCGCAGCGGATGATGCGGCTTCGGGCCCGGCACGATCTTCACTCGGCCGTCGTCGTGCAGGGTGATGCCGTGCGCGGCGAGCCATGCGGGCGGGTCGGGCTGGAAGCCGAAGGCGATGATGACGATGTCGGCGTCGAGCTGCGTTTCGCTGCCGGGTACCTGTTCCGGGCGACGACGACCGCGTGCATCGGGCTCACCAAGCTGCGTTTCGGCGAGCAGCACGGCGCGGACGTTGCCGTCGCCGTCGTCGATGAGTTCAAGCGGTGCGCGCTGGAACAAAAAGCGCACGCCTTCCTCGCGTGCGTTGGCGACCTCGCGCGCGGAGCCGGGCATGCTGGCTTCGTCGCGGCGGTAGACGCAGCTCACGTGCGCGGCGCCCATGCGTACGGCGCTGCGCACGCAGTCCATGCCGGTGTCGCCGCCGCCCAGCACGACCACGCGTTTGCCGCGCAGATCGGGCAACTGCATCTGGTCTTCCCAGCCGGCGATGGGACGGCTTTGGTTCTCATCGGTGCGACCGTCTGCTGTGCCGACCACGATGCGGCCGTTCTGCACCAGGAAGGGCAGCGCCGGCAGCACGTTGCGCAGGTCCTGGCCGGGCAGGCCGCCGTCGGTGTAGCGATAGCTGCCCAAGCCGAGGAACACCGCGTCGAAGTCGGCGAGCAGCGCGTCCATCGCGATGTCGCGGCCGATCTCCACGCCGAGGCGGAATTCCACGCCCATACCTTCCAGCACGCCGCGGCGCGTCGCGATCACCGATTTGTCGAGCTTGAAACTGGGGATGCCGAACTGCAGCAGGCCGCCGATTTGTTCATAGCGGTCGAAGACCACCGCCTGCACGCCGGCGCGCGCGAGGCGGTCGGCGCAGGCGAGACCGGCGGGACCGGCGCCGACGATGGCGACGCGCTTGCCGGTGGGCTGTGCGGTGGAGACGTCGGGGCTCCAGCCTTCGGCCAGCGCCTTGTCGACGATGTATTTCTCGACCGCGCCGATGGTGACAGCGCCGAAGCCGTCGTTGAGCGTGCAGGCGCCTTCGCACAGGCGATCCTGCGGGCAGACGCGGCCGCAGATCTCGGGTAGCGGATTAGTTTCATGGCACAGCGCCGCCGCTTCGTGGATGCGGCCTTCGCGCGCGAGTTCCAGCCATTGTGGGATGTAGTTATGCAGCGGGCAGCCCCAGCTGCAGTACGGGTTGCCGCAGTCGAGACAGCGCGAAGACTGTTTCTTCGCTTCGGCTTCCTCGAAGCGGCCGTAGAGTTCGTTCCAGTCGCCGTGCTGGCGCAGATCCAGCGCCACGCGCTCGGGCATCTGCCGCTGCGTTTGCAGGAAGGCCTGTGGGGTTTTCTTGCTCATGTCATTAACCCTGCCGGCCGTCGTTGTAGAGCGGAGCGCAGCTCCGCTGCTTCGCCCCTGCCCATGCGCACTGCGCGCGAATTTTCCTCCCACGCGTGCGGGGGGAGGGGTGGTGGGGCAGCGGAGCTGTGCTCCGCTCTACGGAAGGTGTTTGTTGCGGGTGGTTTTTTGCGATGTTTTGGCTGGGGTGGGGCAGCGGAGCTGTGCTCCGCTCTAAGGAAGGTGTGCGCATCACGCGGCCCTCCGCAGTGTCTCGCCCAGGGTCTCGATGCTCACCGCTTTCGGTTTGACCAGCCAGAATTTGCCGAGGTGATCGCGGAAGTTGTCGAGAATGCCCTGCGCATGCGCGCTGCCTGTGTGGCGGACATGGGTTTCGAGCAGATCCTGCAGATGCGAGCGGTGGTGCTCGAAGCCCTCGGCATTGATGCGCAGGATGTCGATGAGTTCGTGGTTGTAGCGGTCGACGAAATCGCGGTCGCGATCCAGCACATACGCCATGCCGCCGGTGAAGCCGGCGCCGAAGTTCAGGCCGGTGCGGCCGAGCACTGCGACCACGCCGCCGGTCATGTATTCGCAGCAGTGATCGCCTGCGCCTTCGACTACCGCGAGCGCACCGGAATTACGCACCGCGAAACGTTCACCGGCGCGGCCCGCGGCGTAGAGTTCGCCGCCGGTTGCGCCGTAGAGGCAGGTATTGCCGAGGATCGGCGATTCGTGCGCGACGTAGCGCGCGCCCTGCGGCGGACGGATGACGATGCGGCCATCAGCCATGCCCTTGCCGACGTAATCGTTGGCTTCGCCTTCGAGTTCCAAATGCAGGCCGCCGGCGAGGAACGCGCCGAAACTCTGCCCGGCGCTGCCGTCGAAATGCAGCGCGATCGGCGCATCGTGCATGCCGTGGTTGCCGTGCGCGCGCGCGATGCGGCCGGACAGGCGCGCGCCGATGCTGCGGTCGGTGTTGCGGATCTCGTAGCGTAGTGGTGCGTCGAAGGCTTCGTTGCCGCGCTTGTGGGCGATGGCATCGGCCAGATCGTGCTCCAGCTGCGCGGCGAGGCCGGTTGGTTCCGGCTGCAGTGTGCGTACGCCGCAGTGGCCGCCGAAGGTAAGTCCGTCGTGCGCGAGCAGCGGCGACAGATCCAGCAGACGATGCACGGGCAGGGTGCCTTCGGTCTGTTGCAGCAGATCGGTGCGGCCGACGATCTCCTCGATCGAACGCGCGCCCAACTGCGCCAGATAACCGCGCACTTCTTCGGCGAGGCCGCGGAAGAAATTTTCGACGCGCTCGGGCAGGCCGGTGAAGTGGTTGGCGCGCAGTTTGTCGTCCTGGGTGGCGATGCCGGTGGCGCAGTTGTTGAGATGGCAGATGCGCAGGTATTTGCAGCCCAGCGCGATCATCGGCGCAGTGCCGAAACCGAAGGATTCTGCGCCCAGCAGCGCGGCCTTGATCACGTCCAGGCCGGTCTTCATGCCGCCGTCGGCCTGCACGATCACGCGGTTGCGCAGGCCGTTGGCGATCAGCGACTGCCGCGCTTCGGACAGGCCCAGCTCCCAAGGCGTGCCGGCGTAGCGGATCGACGAGATCGGGCTGGCGCCGGTGCCGCCGTCGTGACCAGAAATGGTGATGAGATCGGCGCCGGCTTTCGCGACACCCGATGCGATGGTGCCGACGCCGGCATGCGCGACAAGCTTTACCGAGATCAGCGCAGCGGGATTCACCTGGCGCAGATCGAAGATCAGCTGCGCAAGGTCTTCGATCGAATAGATGTCGTGATGCGGCGGCGGCGAGATCAGGCCGATGCCCGGCCGCGCGTAGCGCAGGCGCGCGATGAGTTCGTTGACCTTGTGGCCCGGCAGCTGGCCGCCTTCGCCGGGCTTAGCGCCCTGCGCGACCTTGATCTGCAGCACTTCGGCGTTGACCAGATATTCGGGCGTCACCCCGAAACGGCCGGAGGCGACCTGTTTGATCTTCGAGACCTTGCCGGTGCCGTAGCGCAGCGGGTCTTCGCCGCCTTCGCCGGAATTGCTGCGGCCGCCGAGGCGGTTCATCGCGATCGCCAGCGCTTCGTGCGCTTCGGGCGACAGCGCGCCGAGGCTCATCGCGGCGGTGTCGAAGCGTTTGAAGATGGCTTCGACCGGTTCCACATCTTCGAGTGGTATTGCGGTGATCTTCGATGTGTTGAACGCGAGCAGATCGCGCAATGCCGCGGGCGGGCGCGAGTTCACCGCATCGGCGTAGGCGTTCCAGTCGTCGCGCACGCCGCTGCGCACGGCGCGCTGCAGCGTGGTCACCACGTCCGGGTTGTACTGATGGTATTCGCCGTTCGGCGTGTACTGCAGCAGGCCGCCGATGTCCGGCAGCACATTGTTGTCCCAGGCGCGGACAGCGATGCGCGCGGTTTCTTCCTGCAGCGATGCGAAGGTGGCGCCGCCGATCCGCGAGGGCGTGCCGGTGAAGCACAGATCGACGATCTCGCGATCCAGGCCGACGATCTCGAACAGCTGCGCGCCGCGATAGCTGCCGATGGTGGCGATGCCCATCTTCGAGATGATCTTGAGCAGACCTTTCTTGATGCCGCGTCGGTAACTGCGGCCGATCTGTGCGACTTCGCCGTGTTTCGTTTTCAGAATGCCGCGCTCGCCCAAATCGTGCAGGGTCTGGTAGGCGAGATACGGATACACCGCAGTGGCGCCATAGCCGATCAGGCAGGCGAAATGATGCGGATCGCGCGCGGTGCCGGTTTCGACGATCAGATTGGCGCTGCAGCGCAGACCAATGCGCACCAGATGCTGGTGCACCGCGCCGGTGGCCAGCAGCGCATGCACCAGCAGATGATCGCGACGCGGGCGGCGGTCGCTGATGATCAGCATCTTGACGCCGGCGCGGGTCGCTGATTCGGCGTCCGCGCATAGGCGCATGAGCGCCGCGCGCAGGCCTTCCTCGGCGCTGAAATTCAGATCGAGATAGCGATGCGAATCGCGGAAATCCGGCAGCAGCAAGAGCTGGCGCTGTTTGCGCTGCGACAGCACCGGCGAGTTCAGCATCACGTGCCGCACCTGGTCTGGGCCGTCGACGAATAGATTGCCCTCCTCGCCGATCTGGGTGGCGAGCGACATCACGCAGTCTTCGCGCAATGAGTCAATGGGCGGATTGGTGACCTGTGCGAACGCCTGGCGGAAGCGGTCGTACAGCGGCCGGATGTGGCCCGACAGCGCCGCCATCGGCACGTCGTCGCCCATCGAGCCCACGGCTTCCTGCTCGGTTTCGGCCAGCGGGCGCAGGATCTGTTCGCGCTCCTCGCGGGTGAGCTGGAAGAGTTTCTGAAACCCCGACAGCGTGCTCGCGTCGAACGGCACTGCGGTGAGATTCGGGTCGACCAGCTCGGTGTGCAGATAGGTCATGCCCTGCTTGAGCCATTGCTTGTAAGGCGCGCGGGCGCGGTTGATCTGGTCGATCGCTTCGCTGTCGAGCAGCCGGCCGGTGGTCAGGTCCGCGGCGATCATCTGCCCCGGACCGAGCTTGCCCTTGGCGAGGATGCGCGCAATTTCGACATCCCACACGCCGGCTTCGGACGCGACCATGAACACGCGGTCGTCGCTCAGCTGCCAGCGCGCGGGGCGCAAGCCGTTGCGGTCTACGGTACACACGGCGTAGCGGCCGTCGAATGCGACGATGCCGGCCGGGCCGTCCCACGGTTCGCTGTTGATCGCGTAATACTCGTAGAACGCGAGCAGGTCGGCGTCCTTGTATTCCAGCGATTGCGTTGCCGGCGGGATCAGGATGCGCAGCGCCTTGAGCAAATCCATGCCGCCGGCCTGCAGCAGCTCCAGCATCGAATCCAGGCTCAGCGAATCGGAGCCGTTGGTTTCGATCACGGGATCGAATTCGGCCGGGTTGAATCTGAGTGGAGCGTGCGTGTCGGTGCGCCACACGTGCGCGCGCGCCTGCGCCCAGATGCGATTGCCGGCGATGGTGTTGATTTCGCCGTTGTGCGCCAGCAGCCGGAACGGCTGCGCCAGCGGCCAGCGCGGGCTGGTATTGGTTGAAAAACGCTGATGGAACACCACCGCGCTGCTCGCCAGCTCCGGACGCTGCAGATCCGGATAGAGCTGCTGCAGATATTGCGGCAGCACCATACCTTTATAACCGATGCTACTGGCGGACAGGCTCACCACATGCAGCCCGGGCACGTCGCGCAGCCGCTGTTCGGCGCGGCGGCGCGCCAGATACAGCGCATGCGCGAAGGCTTCGCGGGTCATCCGCGCGCCTTCGACATCCAGCACCGGCACCACGAAGAGTTGTTCGATCGCCGGCATTGTCGCCTTGGCAAGTTCGCCGCAGACCGAAGCGTCGGTGGGCACCTTGCGCCAGCCGGACACCGCAAGCCCGACCTCGCGCAGCGCCAGCGAGAACGCAGCGTGCACGCGTGCGATGGCGTCGTCGTCGTGCGGCATGAACACGATGCCGGACGCGTAGCGTTGGCCCAGCGCGATGCCGGATTCCGCAGCGAGCGCGCGCAGAAAGATATCCGGTGTTTTCAGCAATAAACCGCAGCCGTCGCCCGACAGGCCGTCGGCGGCGACGCCGCCGCGATGCGCCATCCGCGCCAGTGCATCGAGCGATTGTTTGACCAGCGCAGCGCTGGGGGTGTCGTCGAGGTGGGCGATCAGCCCGAAACCGCAGGCATCGCGCTCGTCGCGCGAATCGTAGAGGCCGGTGACGCTGCGCTGGTCGGTTTCCATCGGATGAACTCCGGGAAGATGGCGCCGGTCAAGAATCGGGCCGGTAGGGAATCGGGGGGGGCGACACTTCCCTCGCGAACCCCCTGGCGGGTGCGGTTCGCGTGCGTCCTGTCGCTGGATGACCCGACTAAAGCACAATTGCTGCACTGCGGCAACCGGGCGCAGCGCCGGGTAGTGTCTCAGCCGGCGGTCGCGTATGCCGGGTTAGACTGCGCGCCTTGTACGTCCGATCCCCACTCCCGTGAACAGCCCCCTCGCCGGCGCCAAGCGTCAGGCCGCGCTCGTCTTCATCTTCATCACCGTCTTGATCGACGTGCTGGCGTTCGGCGTGATCATTCCGGTGTTGCCGCACTTGGTGGAGGAATTCGTCGGCGGCAATACCTCCACGGCGGCCTATTGGGTCGGCATCTTCGGCACCGCATTCGCGGTCGTGCAATTTTTCAGCGCGCCGATCCAGGGCGCGCTGTCCGACCGTTTCGGCCGACGCCCGGTGATCCTATTGTCGTGTTTCGGGCTTGGCATCGATTTCATCTTCATGGCGCTGGCGCCGAACCTCGCCTGGCTGTTCGTCGGCCGGCTGATCTCCGCTGTGACTTCGGCCAGCTTTACCACTGCCAACGCCTACATCGCCGATGTCACGCCGCCGGACCAGCGCGCCAAAGCGTTCGGCATGATCGGCGCGGCGTTCGGCGTCGGTTTCATTCTCGGGCCGATGCTCGGCGGGCTGCTCGGCGATATCGATCACCGCCTGCCGTTCTGGTTCTCCGCGGGACTGGCGCTGATCAATTTTATCTACGGTCTGTTCGTGTTGCCCGAATCGCTGCCGAAAGAGCGTCGCTCCGCGAAATTCGACTGGGCGCACGCCAAACCGATGGGCTCGGTGCACCTGCTGCGCAATTACCCGCAGATCTGGGGCCTGGTGGCGGTGGTGTTCCTCGCCAATTTCGCGCATTACGTCTACCCGAGCACCTTCGTGCTGTTCGCGGATGTCAGTTTCGGCTGGCAGGAAAAGCAGGCCGGCTACGTGTTGGCGGTCGTCGGCGTGTTCAGCGTGATCGTCAACGTGCTGGTGGTCGGCCGACTGGTGAAGCGCTTCGGCGAACGTCGTACATTGTTGTTCGGTCTGAGCTGCGGCGTGATCGGCTTCCTGATCTATGGCTTGGCGGGTAGCGGATGGGTGTTTCTGGCCGGTCTGCCGATCAGCGCGCTGTGGGCGGTCGCCGCGCCGTCGACCCAAGCGCTGATCACCCGTCAGGTCGGTCCGGAGATGCAGGGCCGCATCCAGGGTGCGCTGAGCAGCCTGATTTCGCTGGCCGGGATCGCCGCGCCGGCGCTGTTCGCCGGATCATTCGGCTATTTCATCGGCCCGACCGCGCCGGTGCGTCTGCCCGGCATCGCGTTCCTGATCGCCTCGGTGCTGCTGGCCTGCGCGGTGCTGGTGGCTTGGTGCTATGCACGGGTGCCGGCGATTGCGGCGCCGCCGGTGCAGGCTGCGGATCCGGTGCTGTAACGATTCACTCCGTGGCGTGCCCTGTGGCGCACCGGCTTTGCGGATCCTGCGGAACATCGGTGTGCGGCAGGCACACTCCATGAGAATCCCAACTGTTGATGTCTGCAGGAGCGGTGGGAGCCGCGATTTTGTGGGAGCGACGGGAACCGCGATTCTTTGGAAGCGGTGGCAGCCGCGGCATGTCTTTCCTTCGCCAGTCGCGGCTCGCGCCGCTCCCACAAGACGCTATTCGTTCGCCGCTCTCACAAAGACGCTATTCGTTGATGGTTTCGAGTTCGCGCGTCGATACCGGCAGGAACGCCCAGAACGGCACGCGGTTCGCGGCCCAGCGCTGCGCGGCTTCATTGAAGATCTCCAGCACCATCGCGAACGTATCCGCTTCGTGCGTGCGCCATTCGCCGGTGTGCTCCAGCATCAGCACATAACCCTTTGATGGCAGCCACGACAGGTCGTTCAGGCAGTCGGCCAGAGCGTCGAGGTTTTCGCCGAACCAGTCCGGAAATTGCAGCGCATCCGCGATCTCGCACATGGCAGCCGCGGTGCTTTCGCAGGCGCGTACATCGATCGGCAGCACCGCGAACTGCAGCATGCCACCGGCCTCCATCAGCGCCTCGCGGTCGCGGGCGTGGAGGAAATACGCGCCGGCCTGCGAGGCGTCCGCCAGCAGCGTGCCCAGTTCGATATCGGTCATCGCGATGGCCTTCTGTCGTCTAGGGTGCTGTCGTCCAGGGTGCTGTTATCCAAAGTGAATCGGCGGAAGCTGCCGTAGTGATCGGCGGTGTAGAAATATTCGATCGGCGGTTGTCCACCGGTGATGATGCGCCGCGCGCCGCGATCGGGTGACCCCGGCGTTTCCACGGTGTATTCCCGGTAATAGTCGCGCGCCTGGCGCGGCAGGCGGCCTTCGCGATTGGCGAAAGTGCCGTCGTCCTGTCGATACGGGTACGGACCGCGCTGCTCGATCAGGCGCAGGGTGTCGATGGCTTCAGCGGGCAGGAAGGCCGGGTAGCGCGCTGCCGATGGCGTTGCCGCTGGGTTTTCCGCCATCGGTGGCGGCAGTTCCAGCGCTGTGGTCGTGCGCGCGCCATCGGTGGATGCGGACTCGCCGATCGCGACCGGCGACGTTTCGATGGGCGTCCGGTAGGCGTTCCACGCGGCTGCCGCCAACAGCGCCACTGCAACCGCCGCGAACCACTTCGAACCCGATTTGCGCCTGTGCTTCTTGCGCATCGCCGTCTCCTGTCGAGGTGAAGCCGCAGTCTGGGCTGGTTGCGCTGCGGCTGTGATGATCCTGATCAAAATCGAGCTGATCGGATCATATCAATCGGATCATATTGATCAGAGCATCAGGAATGCATTGCCGCTGCGGAATCGCGACAACACCGCGGCTGGCGCCTTCAGCCGCAGGTGACAGCGATGATGTCGCCGGCATCGTCCAGGCGGATGTTCAGGCGGTCGCCGCGGTAATCCATGGTCACCATCATGTCGGGCTTGATGACCCGCGCCGCTTTCGCGCCGCTGGCGGCCACGGCGGCCTTCACGGTGGCCTCGTCGGCCTTCTTGCCGACGAAGCGCTGTGCCGCCTCGGCGTCGCAACTGTCTTCCTCCAACCCGGGCGCGACCCGGATCTGCTCTTCGGGCGGCAGCGCGCCGCCGGTCATGCGCGGCTTTCCGCCGCTGGCGTTTTCGCCGCTGGCATCTCCGCCGCTCTCCTCGCCTCCGCCGGGCGCTTCGTGCGATGCCACCGGTGTGCAGGCAGCGACGGACAGGATTGCGAACAACGAGTAGGGCAGCAGCGACATGGCGGTTTCTCATGAAGGGCGGCGGCCAGTATGCACGGTGAAGCTGACTCCCGGCCCGCCCGGGGCGTCATCGGTCGGCAATCTCCAGATCGCGGAGGCGCCGCCCATACGCTGATCCACAGCCGGCTATCGGTCCCGTGCGCAGTCCGCGCATCCGCAACGTGGGTGGCTGCGTCCGCGATTCCGACGAGGGCAGTTCGAACGTGAACAGGTGCCGTTCTGGCCGCTGTTAATCATGCGAACGCCATTGTGCAGGCGCTGTCGTACCGCGATTCCCAGCCGCGCGATCAGGCGGACAAGGCAGCCGATCCTTCGAGCTCATGCATGCCATCGACAACGTCAATCGCAAATGACGCATCAAGCTGAACCGATCTATGTCACGCACTTGTCCCGACGAATGGCGATGTGTGTTGCAGCTCGATATCAAAAAGAAGCCCCGCTGAGCGGGGCTTCTTCGTTTCTGCCTGCGACAGGATTACGCTGCGCGCACCTGGGATTGCGATGGCGCGGCGAACTTCTCAAGCAACTCAGCCTCGCGCACCTTGGCCTTGTGCAGATGCGCTTCCTTGACGTGCCCATAGCCGCGGATGTGTTCGGGAATCGAAGCGATCTCGGCCGCCAGCGCGACGTTGCCGGCGTCCAGTTTGCCGAGCAGGCCTTCGACGGTCGCGAAATAATCCTCGATCAGCTTGCGTTCCATCCTGCGCTCTTCGGTGCGGCCGAAGATGTCGAGCGGGGTGCCGCGCAGGAAGCGTAATTTGGCCATCAGCTTGAACGCGGTGAACATCCATGGGCCGAACTCCTGCTTGATGAGGCGGCCTTCGGCGTCCTTCTTCGCAAGCAGCGGCGGAGCGAGGTGGAAACGGATCTTGTAATCGCCTTCGAACTGCTGGGCAACGCGCTTCTGGAAGTCGCCGCTGGTATACAGGCGCGCGACTTCGTATTCGTCCTTGTACGCCATCAGCTTGAATGCGTAGCGCGCGACCGCTTCCGACAGATCGCTGCTGCCCGGCGCTTTCGCCTGTTCCGCGGCGCGGACCTTGGCGATGAAGTCGCTGTAGCGTTTGGCGTAGTCGATGTTCTGGTAGTCGCTGAGGAAGGCGATGCGGCGCGCGACGACTTCGTCGAGCGAACGCGACAGGCGTGCATCGTCCAGCGGCATGAACCAGTCGCGGTCGCTGGCATTGGCGGGCACGTGGCGGAGTTCGTCGGCGCTGCGCAGCTCGCCGCTTTGTGCGGGAATGCCTGATTCGTGGCCTTCCGAAGCGGTCGGCGCCAGCAGGCGCAGGGCGTTCGGCGTGCTTTCGGCGGCGGTCGGCGCGTTGCGCACGACGCCAGCGGCGGCGACCACCGCAGGCAGGTCGATCACCGCCAGGCGGCCCCAGGCGAACGCGGTCTTGTTCATCTCGATCGCGGCGCCGTTGAGTTCGACCGCACGCATGATCGCGTCGAACGAGATCGGCACCAGACCCTGCTGCCAGGCGTAGCCGAGCATGAACAGATTGGCGGCGATGGCGTCGCCCATCAGCGCGTTGGCGAGTTGGGTCGCATCCACGAGTTGCAGCGCGGATTCCGGCGAATCGCGGCCGCCCAGCGCGGTGCGTACTGCGGAGACGATGTCGGCCGCCGGGAACTGCATGTCCGGGCGCGTGGTGAAGGTGCCCGGCATCGCTTCGTAGGTGTTGAGCACGACGTTGGAGCGGCCTTCGCGGATTTTCGACAGCGCCCAATAATCGTTGACCACCACCATGTCGCAGCCCAGCACCAGATCGGCTTCGCCGGCGGCGATGCGCACCGCGTGGATGTCGTCGGGCGACTTCGCGATGCGGATGTGGGTGGTGACCGCGCCGCCCTTCTGGGCGAGGCCGGTCTGGTCGAGCACGGTCGCACCCTTGCCTTCGAGGTGTCCGGCCATGCCCAGCAGCGCGCCAATGGTGACCACGCCGGTGCCGCCGACGCCGGTAATCAGGATGTTCCAGGGCCTGTCGAGCGCGCTCGCGAACGTCGGCATCGGCAGATCGCCGAGACGGGCGGCAGTCTTCGCGCCGCTGCTGTCAGGCGCCTTGCCTTTCTTCAGCTTGCCGCCGTGCACAGTGACGAAGCTCGGGCAGAAACCTTCGACGCAGCTATAGTCCTTGTTGCAGTTGCTCTGATCGATGTCGCGTTTACGGCCGAATTCGGTTTCTTTCGGCAGCACCGACACGCAGAAGCTCTTCACGCCGCAGTCGCCGCAGCCTTCGCAGACCAGCGAATTGACCATCACGCGTTTTTGCGGGTCGACTATCTTGCCGCGCTTGCGGCGGCGGCGCTTCTCGGTGGCGCAGGTCTGGTCGTAGATCAGGATGCTGGTGCCCTTCACTTCGCGCAGCGTCTTCTGCACCGCGTCCAGTTCGCGGCGGTCGTGGAAGCTCACGCCCGCCGGGAAGATCGATGCGTCCGACCACTTTTCGATATCGTCCGACACCACCGCGATGGTCTGCACGCCTTCACTGCGCATCTGGTGCGCGATCTGCGGCACCGACAACGTCCCGTCCACCGGCTGGCCGCCGGTCATTGCCACTGCGTCGTTGTAGAGGATCTTGTAGGTGATGTTGACGCCGGCCGAGATCGCCTGGCGGATGGCCAGCGAACCGCTGTGGAAATAGGTGCCGTCGCCGAGATTCTGGAACACGTGTTCGTTGTCGGTGAATTCCGATTGCCCGCACCAGGTCACGCCTTCGCCGCCCATGTGGGTGAAGGTGTCGGTATTGCGGTCCATCCACGTCACCATGTAGTGACAGCCGATGCCGCCGAGCGCGCGCGAACCTTCCGGCACCTTGGTCGAGGTGTTGTGCGGGCAGCCGCTGCAGTAGTGCGGAACGCGCGGGAAATTCGCGCGCGGCAGGGCCAGTTCGCCTTCCTTTTGTTCGATCCACGCCAGCACGCCGCGGATCCGTTCGCTGTCGCCCGTTTCCAGCGGAATGATCTTCTGGATGCGACGGGCGATGACCATCGCAATCCGCGCTGGCGTGAGTTCGCCGGTCGACGGCAGGATCCATTCGCCGCTTTCGTCGTACTTGCCGACGATGCTGGGCCGGGTGACGCCGCCGGCCATCGATTCGAAGTTGTAGAACAGTTCCTTCATCTGGCTTTCGATGAAGCTGAGTTTCTCTTCCACCACCACGATGTCCTGCAAGCCGCGCGAGAATGCGCGGATACCCATCGGTTCCAGCGGCCAGGTCATGCCGACCTTGTAGACGCGGATCCCTAGATTGGCGCAGGCGCGGGTGTCGAGCCCCAGATATTCCAGCGCCTGCAGCACGTCGAGATAGCTCTTGCCGGTGGTGACGATGCCCAGCCGCGCGTTCTGCGAATCGATCACGATGCGATCGAGTTTGTTGGCGCGTGCGAACGCCTGCGCGGCCCTCACCGCATAGCGATGCAGGCGCATTTCCTGATCCAGCGGCGGATCTGGCCAACGGATGTTCAAGCCGCCCGGCGGCATTTCAAAGTCGTCCGGGGTGACGATCTGCAGCGCCAGCGGATTCACGTCGACCGATGCGGAGGATTCCACGGTTTCGGCGATGGTCTTGAAGCCGACCCAGCGGCCGGTGTAGCGCGACATCGCGAAACCGATCAGGCCCATGTCGAGGATGTCCTGCACGCCGGCCGGGTTGAGCACCGGCATCATCGCGGACTGGAATTCGCCTTCGCTGCCGTGGGGCAGGGTGGAGCTGCGGCAGGCGTGATCGTCGGCGGCGAGCGCCAGCACGCCGCCGAACTTCGAGGTGCCGGCGGCGTTAGCGTGCTTGAACACGTCGCCGCAGCGATCCACGCCCGGACCCTTGCCGTACCACATGCCGAAAACGCCATCGACCTTGGCGCCGGGAAACAGGTTGGTTTGCTGCGTGCCCCAGACCATGGTGGCGCCGAGATCTTCGTTGAGGCCGGGCGTGAACTTCACGCCGGTGGCGGCCAGATGTTTCTTCGCGCGCCAGAGTTCCAGATCGAAGCCCCCCAGCGGGCTGCCGCGGTAGCCGCTGATAAAACCGGCGGTATTCAACCCGGCCGCCTGGTCGCGCAGCCGCTGCATCAAGGGCAGGCGGACCAGTCCTTGCACACCCGACAGATAAATCCGCCCTTCGGTCCGGGTGAATTTATCGTCCAGCGTGTAGTCGCGATCGACGCCGGGCGAAGCGACGGCGGCCGGCGGGCGGAGGTCGGTGGGGTTGGTCATGAGGTCTGGCGTCCTGGCGGTGCCGGTGCAGGAGGGAGGCACCCGCGGCTTGGCGGTGAGGCTGCGGTGAGACAAAACTTTTCTAGAGCGAAAATTCTAGCAGGGACCGGAGGTGGGGCGACCGCCCCGCCCGGGCCAGCGGCCGACCTAATCGCTTCATGGAGGTCGCGAACATGGGGACGCGAGGGAAGGAACCCGCAATGAAAATGAGACGCTGGTGGCACAAATGTTCAGAATGTGACCCAATGCGTAGTCACGCACCAAGCGGATCGGGGACGCTGTGGGGGCTTGAATTCTCCAGCGGAATCAAGACAGTGGCGTGCTATTCGCAAGAAAATCAAGCCCTTGGCATGGGGTTTGCTTGATATCCTGCTTGGGGTGGGCGTGCAGTATCCCCCCGGGAAACTAGGCGTGACGCGACATGAGCCGACGCATCTGGACACCGTGCAGGGGCGTAGGTAGCCCAAAGACGAATCGCAAAAAATCATCTGCAGCGCCGGTCTGGAATCGGAGCTGCGTCACCGGGATCCGTGCGGCGATCGCATCGGAATGCTCGGATCCAAGGGGAGTTTCAGTGTTGGCCAATTCGATTCGTAGTACCGAAGGTATGCGCCGTTTTTTCGCCGCAGCCGTGCTCCTTGCCGCGGCGTTCGTCGCCAGCCCGGCGGCCTGGTCGCAGAACGCGGTCAACAGCGCTACGGTCACGCCTCCTGCCACCGTCACCGACCCCAACAGCGCCAACAATACGGCGACCGACAGTGACCCGATCACGCGGTCGTCCAACCTGAGCCTGGTCAAGACCGCTACCCCGAGCCCGGTCGCCGTCGGCCAACTGCTCACCTACACCCTGACCGTGAGCAATGCCGGTCCAAGCGCCATTCTTGCCGCCAGCACCTTCTCGATCGTCGAATCGCTGCCCGCCGGCCTGACCGGCTGCAGCTTCACGCCGTCGGCCGGTACTTTCACCGTGGGCACCATCGCGTCGGGCGCCACCGGCACCGGCACCTGGACGGGCATCGCCATTCCGTCGGGCGGCAATGCCACCCTGACCATCGCCTGCACCGTCGGCGCGGCCGCGGCCGCCAGCATCACCAACACCGCCACCGTCGTTCCGCCCACTGGCACCGCAGATCCGGATTGCTCGGGCGCGCCGGTTACTTGCGCCGGCGGCAACACCGGCACGGTCACCACGCCGGTGACCCGTCCGCAGCTGACAATGATCAAGACAGCGAGTGCGACGTCTTTCGTGGTCGGCGTGCCGGCCAGCTACACGCTGCAGGTGTCGAACACCGGGACGTCGGCGACGACGGCGGTTTCGACCATCACCGACACCATTCCGACCGGCCTGACCATCGGCACGCTGCCGGCGGGCTGCACCGCCGCCGGTCAGACGGTGACCTGCACGATCGCGGCCGGTCTTGCCGCGGGCGGTAGCACCAGCTTCATCATTCCTGTGACCGCGACGCTTGCGGCAGCGAACCCGTCTGTGAACACCGCGACCGTGAGCGGCGGTGGCGATCCGACCTGTCCGGCCGATGCACGCTGCACCAGCACCGTGAGCACGCCGGTCAATGCGCCGCAGCTGACGATGACGAAGACCGCGAGCGCGTCGTCGTTCACCGTCGGCGTGCCGGCGAGCTACACGCTGCAG
>JAYUIZ010000629.1:0-1691 GCA_043765595.1 Lysobacter sp.
CCGCGCTGCAGGCCGCGCTGGATGCCGGCTATGCGCCGATTCCGGTCTATATCCACGCGCCGGAAGAAGAGGGCGCGTGGGCGCCGGGTGCCGCCGCCGAGGCATGGCGCCACCGTTCGCTTGCCGCGCTGGATGCCGATCTGCGCAAGCGCGGCTCGCGGCTGCGCATCTTCCATTCGCCCACCCAGCAGACTTTGCAGACGCTCGCGGCCGCGTGCGATGCCGAAGCGGTGTTCTGGAACCGCCGCTACGAGCCCGCGATCGAGAAGCGCGATACCGCGATCAAATCCGCGTTGAAGCAGCAGGGCCTGCGTGTAGAAAGCCACAATGGCGCGCTGCTGCTCGAACCTTGGCAGGTCGCGACCAAAGTAGGCGGGCCATACAAAGTATTCACGCCGTTCTGGCGCGCGGCCAGCGCGATCCTGCATCTGCCGATGCTGCACGACGCCCCTACCACGTTGCCGGCGGTCGACGACGGCCCGCACGGATTGGCGCTGGATGCGTTGAAACTCTCGCCGTCTCTGGGTTGGGACCACGGCTTCTGGAAACACTGGCAGCCCGGCGAAGCCGGGGCGCGTGCCGCGCTGGATGTCTTCGCCGAGGGCGCCCTGCGCGATTACCGCAGCGAACGCGACCGTCCCGACCACGCCGGCACGTCGCGAATGTCGCCGCATCTGCATTTCGGCGAAATCGCGCCCTGGCGCATCGCCACCGTGCTGCTGTCGCTGCGCACACCGCGGCTGGCCGAAGAGATTGACGGCTATCTGCGGCAGCTGGGCTGGCGCGAGTTCGCCCACCATCTGCTGCATCACTTCCCGCAGACGACCGAGCAGAACCTCAACCCGCGTTTCTCCGATTTCCCATGGGCGAAAGTCAGCCCGTTTATGCGCGACGCCTGGCGTCACGGGCGCACGGGCGTGCCCATCGTCGATGCCGGCATGCGCGAGCTGTGGCACACCGGCTGGATGCACAACCGCGTGCGCATGATCGTCGGCAGTTATCTGTGCAAACACATGCGCTACCACTGGCGCGAGGGCGCGCGATGGTTCTGGGACACCCTGGTCGATGCCGACCTCGCCAACAACACGCTCGGCTGGCAGTGGATCGGCGGCACCGGCGCCGACGCCGCGCCGTATTTCCGCGTCTTCAACCCGGTGACCCAAGCCGAGAAATTCGACCCCGACGGCGCTTACATCACGCGCTGGGTGCCGGAACTCGCGAAGCTTCCGCCAAAACTACGCTTCGCGCCGTGGACCGATCCGCTGACACTCGCGCGCTACGCACCCGACTACCCGCGACAGCCCATCGTCGATCTTGCCCGCGGGCGGCTTGCGGCATTGGATGCGTATCGGAGGGTCGGCGGCGACGGTGAGTGAGTGCTTGCACTTGGGTCGCTCGCCGCTCGGGTGATCACCGCTCGCGTTGACCGCGACAGCCGCGCGTGATTCACTCGCCGGGACTCGGGGAGAGCACCATGGCAGAACAGAAGTCCGCTGCATCCAAGCCGGCATCGAAGCGCCCGCGCCGCGAATCGATGTCGCGCGTCGACACCGCATGGCTGCGGATGGAGCGGCCGACCAACCCGATGATGATCACCGGCGTGCTGATGTTCGATGAGCCGATCACCCTGGTGCGGCTGAAGAAGGTCATCGAGAAACGCTTCCTTGACTATTCGCGCTTCCGGATGAAAC
>JAYUIZ010000630.1:0-1685 GCA_043765595.1 Lysobacter sp.
ATGTTCAGCAATGCGGAACCGATGATCGCGATACCGGCAAACAGACCTTCGCGCCGGCGGCCGCGCCACGCCAGCGCCGCGATCAACAGGATATCGAACGGCACCACACCGTAGGCATAGCCGATGTCGGAAAGGAACACGGACGCGCGATCGAGGACGTCGCCATGCAGCGACTCGGCGAAACGCAGGATCGGTTCGTCGAACGGAAACGGTTGTTGCTCGCCCAATTCCTCGGCGAGTTCGGCGAATCCCCACAGCGGCAGCAGCAGGCCCACGAACAGCAACACCAGCCGCAGCAGGCGGCTGCGCAGGAAGTCGACGAAGAAGCGCAACTCCCCGCGCAGCATCGCCAGGATGTCAACCTGCGTGCGCGTCACGCCCGAACTTGCGATCGACGTAACTATCGATGATGCCGATGAACTCGTGGGCGATATTGTCGCCGCGCAGGGTCACGCTTTTTTCGCCGTCGACGAACACCGGCGCCGCCGGGCTTTCGCCGGTGCCCGGCAGCGAGATGCCGATGTTGGCGTGACGCGATTCGCCGGGCCCATTGACGATGCAGCCCATCACCGCCAGCGTAAGATTCTCGGCGCCCGGATGGGTGATCTTCCACTCCGGCATCTTCTCGCGGACGTGTTCCTGCACCAGCTTCGCCAGCGCCTGGAAGAACTCCGACGTGGTGCGGCCGCAGCCCGGGCAGGCGGTGACCATCGGCGTGAACGCGCGCAGCCCCATGGTCTGCAGCAGTTCCTGGGCGACGATCACTTCCTGGGTGCGCGATGCGCCGGGGTCGGGCGTCAGCGAAATACGAATGGTGTCGCCGATGCCTTCCTGCATCAGCACCGCCAGCGCCGCGGCCGAGGCGACGATGCCCTTGCTGCCGATACCGGCTTCGGTAAGGCCCAGATGCAGCGCGAAATCCGAACGCAGCGCGAGATCGCGATAGACCGCGATCAATTCCTGCACGCCGCTGACCTTGGCGCTGAGGATGATGCGTTCGCGCGCAAGACCGATCTCTACCGCGCGTTCGGCCGAATCCAGCGCCGAGCGGATCAGCGCCTCGCGCAGCACGCGGCCTGCATCCCACGGCGCGGCGCGCTGCGCGTTCTCGTCCATCAGCTGCGCGGCCAGCGACTGGTCCAGCGAACCCCAGTTGGCGCCGATCCGCACCGGTTTGTCGTAGCGGATCGCGAATTCGATCAACTGCGCGAACTGGGTGTCGCGCTTCCTGCCGAAACCGACGTTGCCCGGGTTGATGCGGTACTTCGCCAGCGCCTCGGCGCAGGCCGGTTCGGCGGCGAGCAGTTGATGCCCGTTGTAGTGGAAGTCGCCGATGATCGGGACTTCAATCCCCATCATCGCTAGCTTCTCGACGATGCGTGGTACGGCAGCCGCGGATTCGGCGTTGTTCACCGTCACCCGCACCAGCTCCGAGCCCGCGCGCCACAGCTCGGCGACCTGTTTCGTGGTGGCGGCGACATCGGCGGTATCGGTATTGGTCATCGACTGCACCACCACCGGCGCATCGCCGCCGACGGCGATGCCGCCAACGTGGACCTGGCGGGTGGAACGGCGCGACGCGGGGCCGAACAGCGGCGCGGCGGATTCGGACTGGCAGGGCAAGGGCTGTGCGGACATGGCCGACATTCTAACCGCGCGTCGTGCCCTTCGTAGGAGGGCCTTCA
>JAYUIZ010000631.1:0-4647 GCA_043765595.1 Lysobacter sp.
CCAGCTGATCGATAAGGATTACGACGTGATCAAGAAGGTCACGCCGCGCGATGAAGTGGTCGCGGTGTTCCAGTCGCGCGGCGAGGACTACAAACTGCGGCTGGTCGAGGACATGCCCGACGAGAACGCCATGGGCCTGTACTACCACGAGGAATATGTCGACATGTGCCGCGGTCCGCACGTGCCGAACACGCGGTTCCTGAAGGCATTCAAACTGACCCGCATTTCCGGCGCCTATTGGCGCGGGGACTCGAAGAACGAACAGTTGCAGCGCATCTACGGCACCGCCTGGGCCGACAAGAAGCAGCTGGCCGCCTATATCCTGCGCATCGAAGAAGCCGACAAGCGCGACCATCGCAAGATCGCCAAGCAGCAGGGTCTGTTTCATCTGCAGGAAGAAGGCCCCGGCCTGATTTTCTGGCATCCGAAGGGCTGGGCGATCTGGCAGGTGGTCGAGCAGTACATGCGTCAGGTCTATCGCGACAGCGGCTATCAGGAAGTGCGCTGCCCGCAGATCCTCGACGTCGCGCTGTGGCAGAAATCCGGCCACTGGGACAACTACAAGGACAACATGTTCTTCACCGAATCGGAGAAGCGCACCTACGCGCTGAAGCCGATGAACTGCCCGGGCCACGTCCAGGTGTTCAACCAGGGCCTGCACAGCTACCGCGACCTGCCGATCCGCTATGGCGAGTTCGGCGCCTGCCACCGTAACGAGCCCTCGGGCGCGCTGCACGGCATCCTGCGCGTGCGCGGCTTTACCCAGGACGACGGCCACGTGTTCTGCACTGAAAGCCAGATCGAGGAAGAAGTCCGCGCGTTCCACCTGCAGGCGCTGGCGGTTTATACCCACTTCGGTTTTACAGATATCCAGATCAAGATCGCGCTGCGCCCGGAGTCCCGCCTCGGCGACGACGCCACCTGGGACAAGGCCGAGGATGCACTGCGCTTAGCACTGCGCTCCGCCGGCGTGGAGTGGGAGGAGCTGCCCGGCGAGGGCGCGTTCTACGGCCCGAAGATCGAATACCACCTCAAGGACGCCATCGGCCGGACGTGGCAGTTGGGCACGATGCAGGTCGATTTCATGATGCCCGGCCGGCTCGGCGCCGAGTACGTGGACGAGCACAGCCAGCGCCGCCACCCGGTCATGCTGCACCGCGCCATCGTCGGTTCCATGGAGCGTTTCATCGGAATTTTGATCGAACATCACGCCGGACAATTCCCCGCTTGGCTGGCTCCGATCCAGGCGGTGGTGATGAATATCACGGATGCGCAAGCCGATTACGTGGACGAAATCCGGAAAACCCTTATGAATCAAGGCCTCCGGGTTTCAGCCGATTTGCGGAACGAGAAAATCGGCTATAAGATTCGCGAGCACACGCTGCAAAGGGTACCGTTCCTACTGGTGGTCGGCGACCGCGAGAAGGAAAATGGACTTGTTGCGGTGCGTATGCGGGGCGGGGAAGATCTAGGTTCTATGTCTGTCGTCGATTTCGTCGACCACCTTCGCAACGCACCCACCGCAGCGTGATGTAAATGCCGTCCGGCGCGATCGCCGGACGGAACCACACCCCTTGGAGATCCAGATATCAGTACCCCCCAGGAAAAGCAGAACCGCAAGAATCAGGAGATTCGCGTGCCGCGCGTGCGCGTGATCGGCAGCGATGGCGAAATGATCGGCGTTCTGTCGCGCGACGAAGCATTGGCGAAGGCCGAAGACGAAGGCATGGACCTCGTGGAGATCCAGCCGAACGCCGATCCGCCTGTCTGCCGCATCATGGATTTCGGCAAGTTCAAATTCGAAACGCAGAAGAAAGCCGCCGCTGCGAAAAAGAAGCAGAAGATCGTCGAGATCAAAGAAGTCAAATTCCGTCCGGTCACCGATGAAGGCGATTACTCGATCAAGCTGCGCAAGATGCGCGAGTTCCTGGAAGAGGGCGACAAGATCAAGGTCAACATCCGCTTCCGCGGCCGCGAGATGAGCCATATGGAGCTTGGCCGGCAGATGGCGCAGCGCATTGAGGCTGACCTCGGCGAAGACATCGTCATCGAATCCCGCCCGCGACTTGAAGGCCGGCAGATGGTGATGATGATCGCGCCGAAGAAGAAATAAGCCTCGCGAATGAGCAAATCCCCTCCCGTTTCGATAACGGGAGGGGCGGTCCGAAGGGCGCCGATGGCGCCTTTTGTCGTTGCCCGGTTCGAGCGTCCGCCTGTTCCGATCCATCGCCCGCTGCGGTTTACAGGCCGCAAATCCCCATGTTATTAACCGACAGCGCCCGGGTCGCCGCACCGGGCAGAGGGAAGTGCCGCATGTCCGTTGTTGAAACACCCGTATCGCCCTACAGGATCTTTTCAGACCCTGCGGCAGCAGCGATTGCGGAGGCGCTCGTCGAAGGCGACATCGGCAAGGTGCGCAGCTTGGCCGGGACCGCCGATCTCGCCGCGATCGGCGACAAGCGCGTCACGTTGCTGCAGTGGGCGCTCTACACCCGCAGTCTCGACGGCGTGCAGGCCTTGCTCGACGCCGGCGCCGACCCCGCGCAGCCGGGCATGGACGGCGACACTGCCGTCCACTTCGCCTGCA
The DNA here is from genome assembly GCA_043765595.1 of Lysobacter sp. Classification (GTDB taxonomy): domain Bacteria; phylum Pseudomonadota; class Gammaproteobacteria; order Xanthomonadales; family Xanthomonadaceae; genus Lysobacter_I. The sequence goes on from JAYUIZ010000631.1 coordinate 2,588, forward strand.
TGCTCGAAGAGCCGCAGTTCCTGCAGACTGTCCTGGCGCATGGCGCCAACCCCAATGTGGCCAATGCCGAGACCGCTGCCGCCCCGCTGTGCGCCGCGTTGATGACTCAGCGCGAGGCGCAGTTCCGCATCCTGCTCGCCGCTGGCGCGGATCCCGACCATGCGGACGACATGGGCAATACGCCGTTGCACATCGCCGGCCTGATCAACGAGCCTCAGCGTGCGCTGGATCTGCTCGAGGCCGGTGCCGACCCCATGCGTCGCAATGCCCAGGATGTGACCTTCCAGCATTATGTGTTCATGACCCGGCCCGATCTGCAGCATGCCGATACCCGCCGCACCTGGGAATCGGTGCTGACCTGGCTGCTCGAGCACGACATCCCGCTGGACAAGGCGCCGGTCTGATGTTCTCCGCTCGCCGTGGATGCGCAATCGATGTCGGTGGTGCCCGTCGCGCGGCCCGATCGTCGGGGCAAAAGATGTAGATCCGACCGTCTAAGCCAGTCGTATAGGATCAGGTCGTGTAGGATCGGCCTGTCGTCCGCGAAAGCGGCCGGCCAAATTCGATCAGGGAACTCCGATCACACAGTCCCGCCCAGAGAGTCCCGATCAGGGGAGTGTCATGTCCAAGGTTCCGACCCGCGCTTGCGCCTTCGCCGTGTCGCTTATGATGGTCCTATGCGTAGTCGTACCCGCCTGTGCAATGGAGAAACCGATGTCCGCAACAGCTGAAGTCCGTGCGGTGGACGCACGCGAAGTGTTCACCGATCCGCGCATGGCCGAATTGGCCGAGGCGATCGCCAAGGGCGATGTCGCCCGGATCAGTGTGCTGGCCGCCGGCGTCGATCTTTCGGCGACAGGCGACAAGAACGTCACCCTGCTGCAGTGGGCGCTGTTGAACAAGCGCCTCGACAGCATGAAGACGCTGCTCGATCTCGGTGCCGATCCGCTGCAGCCGGGCATGGACAGCGACACCCTCGTACACATGGCGGCGATGGCCAACGATGCCGCTTACCTGTCCGAACTGCTCGCCCGCAAGGTGAATCCGAACGTTGCCAATCCCGTTTCCGGCGCTGTGCCGCTGCGTGCTGCGCTGATGGGCGAGCGCGACGAACAGTTCCGCGCCCTGCTGGCGGCTGGCGCTGACCCGGACATGGCCGACCGCATGGGCAATACGCCGCTACACGTCACTGGCCAGATCAACGAACCGGCCCGCGCGCTGGACCTGTTGAACGCCGGGGCCGATCCGATGGCCCGCAACGCCCAAGGCGTGACCTTCCAGCGCTACCTTTTCATGACCCGTGCCGCGCTGTTGAATGCCGAGACCCGCAAGCACCGCGAAGCGGTCGAGACGTGGCTCACGTCGCACGGCATTCCGCTCGAAGGCGCGCGCTGAGCGCAGTCCGCACAATCCGTCGACCTGGCGTGGCCCGGTCCGAACAATCCTGTTTGAGGGAGTGGTAAAGGATGAATGCGCAATTCGATCCAGACCGTCATGAAGCCCGTCAGGTGTTCGATCCGCTGAGCGGGCAGACCTTCAATCGTCAGTCTTTCGCCGACGAGGTGCGCGGTACCGCGCCCAAGGAGATCGACATTACGCTCGCGCATCTCGCGCGCGACGTCTACACCTCCGATGACCGCCAGCGTGGCGATACCGCGCAGTTCCGCCCGCTCACCGACGAGCAGTTCCGTCAGGTCGGTATCGATCCGACGCTGCGCAGCAACAACGCCAGCGGTTTCGACGCCGACATCTACGGCGACGGGCAGGGCCGCTACGTGCTGGCATTCCGCGGCACCGATGCGGGCAAGGATTGGGGCACCAATCTCGGCCAAGGGCTAGGCTTCGAGACCGCCCAGTACAACCAAGCGGTCATGCTGTCCCGTCAGGCCAAGGTCGCGTTTGGCGACGAACTTGTCATCACCGGTCATTCGCTCGGCGGCGGTCTCGCGGCGGTCGGGGCGGCCGCCACCGATAGCCCGGCGGTCACCTTCAACGCCGCCGGCGTGAAGGACAAGACGCTCGAGCGCATCGGTCTGGACGCGTCCGCGGTGAAGGAAGAA
>JAYUIZ010000632.1:0-1677 GCA_043765595.1 Lysobacter sp.
CGCTGTCGTCCTCGCCGAAGTCAACGCCAGAATTCAGAAGTATGTCGCCGACAGCCATCGCATCGGGCGCGACGTGGCGCTGTCTGGCATATACGCCGCGTTGCATGCCGAGGGCGTGCAGCGCGTGGAGCTGACTTCGCCTGACGAAAACATCGCAATCGACGCAACGCAGGCGCCTTACTGCGAAGAAATCACCATCACGCATGGCGGTACCGGTGACTGATTCGAAGCTGCTTCCGTCGAATTCTACGGTTGCTGAGCGGGCGATAGTGGACGCGGTCGTCGACCGCGTCCCAGCTCCGATCGTTGATTTGTGGAACCCGGACACCTGCCCGGAAAACCTGCTCCCGTGGCTGGCGTGGGCTCTTTCCGTGGATGCTTGGCAGGACTACTGGCCGGTACATGTGAAGCGCGCGCGCATTCGAAGCGCAATCGCTATTCAGCGCAGGAAAGGCACGGCGAAGTCTGTCCGCGATGTCGTCGAGGCATTCGGCGGTCAGGTCGTGCTGCGCGAGTGGTGGCAGAACGACCCGCCAACCGTCCCGCATACCTTCGACATGCTGCTGACTCTGACCGGCGAGGGTGGCGGCGTCGCATCCGCGCAGTTCGTCGACGACGTCATTGCGGAAGTCTCGCGCACGAAGCCGGTCCGCTCTCACTTCACATTCACGCAAGGGCTTCAGGCCGTCGGCGGAATCGGCGTCTTCTGCGCCGGGCGCGCGGCAGTCTATCGCCGAATTCAATTCACCGCAGATAATTCCTAGGGAATGGCATGACCGCACTCGTTCTACAGCTCACCGCTGCCGGTTACACGGCGCTTGTGAATCCCGCGAACAACGGAACCAATGCGATTCTGGTCGCAGAGATTGGCGTGACCGCTACGGCGTTCACTGCCAATTCTGGAATGACCGTGCTTCCGGGTGAAATTAAGAGGATTACTACGTTCTCCGGATTGGTCGTCGCGGATGACACGATCCATGTCACGATCAGCGACAGCACCGCGGACACGTACAGCCTTCGCGGTTTCTGTTTGTACGATGACGATGGTGTCGTCCTTGCGTTGTATGGGCAGGCGGGCGTTATCCTGGAAAAGTCGACGCAAGCTGTCATGCTGCTGTCGGCGGACGTGAAGTTCTCGAATCCTATCGAGGCGGAAATCGTCTTCGGTGATATCACCTTCGCGAATCCTCCGGCATCCGCTACGGTTCCCGGCGTGACGCAATACGCGTCGAATTCCGAAGCATTGGCCGGCACACCCACTGATCGAAGCATCGTCGCTTCGGCGCTGAAGTACGTGCTTGACTCGCGCTTCGGTGCCGGCGCCCCGACCGCGTTCGTCAAGGGCCTGTTGAACCTGGCGACTGCTGCGCTTTTCCGCTCGGCGCTGGAAATCAAAGCGGCCGCGCTGAAGGATGAAGGCGCAGGAAATGGACTTGATTCCGACTTTCTGGACGGCCAGCACGGCGCGTATTACCTGAACTACAACAACCTGACGAACAGGCCGGCCGTCGCTATCGCGGCGACGGAAAAGGGTTCACCGAACGGCGTCGCAACGCTTGATGGTGGCGGCAAGATACCTGCCGCGCAGCTTCCGCTTCTGGCATTGGCTGACGTGTTCGTCGTCGCGAGCCAAGCCGCACAGCTCGCGCTCACTGCGCAGGAAGGCGACGTCGCGGT
>JAYUIZ010000633.1:0-4633 GCA_043765595.1 Lysobacter sp.
CGGCGGCGGCCGCTACTTCACCAACGCCATCGACACCAGCACCAAGGGTGTCGACATCATCGGCACTTACCGCTGGGCGATCGGCAACGGCAAGCTCGATCTCACCGCCGGCTACAACTACAACAAGACCACGGTCGAACGCATCGCGCCGAATCCTGCCGCCTTGACCACGATCGATCCGACCGCGGTGCGCATTGGCCGCGTGGAAGTAGGCCGGCTCACCGTTGGCGCGCCGCGCGACAAGTTCCAGCTCGGCGGCAACTACAACGTCGGCGCATGGCGCTTCGGTGCGAACGCCACCCGCTACGGCCAGTTCAGCGTGCTTTTCGGCAACAACCCCGCCGTCACCACGCGCGATCAAACCTTCGACCCGCAGTGGACGCTGGACCTGTCCGGCAGCTACGCGCTGGGCAACTGGGACTTCACGCTCGGCGCTGACAACGTGCTGAACGACTATCCCGATGAAGTGCTGTTCGCCAACTCGACCAACGGCCAGCTGCCGTACAGCGCGAGTTCGCCGAACGGTTTCAACGGCGCGTACGTCTACGGGCGCATCGGCTACAAGTGGTGATCGCGCTGTAATGACGATGCGGCGCCGGGCATGGTCCCGGCGCCGCGATCCGGCACAGCGTCCGCTTCGCAAGGGAACATCGGCGAAGCGGACGGTTCGATGAGCCTGCTTTAAAAAGATCATAAAAACAGGGCTCCGGCGCGCGTCGGAGCCCGCGCCGCGGATGCAACGTCACGGCGCAGCAACTGAGGGCTGTGCACGCACCGCGTATATTGCCTGCATGCCGCATCACACTTCACTCATCGCGATTCTCTGCATCGGCTTTGTGCTGGCGTTCGTGTTCGGCCTGCTGGCACAGCGCCTGCGCTGATCACCCTCACTCGTGCCGACGTGCCGCTGATCATCATCGACGCCGATGCCGACTGCGCCGCATCGGCGCGCGCCGCTGGCTATCGCACCATCCGCGGAAACGCGGCGGCCGACGATGTTCTTGCTGAAGCAATGCCGGACCGGGCCGCGCTGGCTGTGCTCACGCTTCCAGATCCGCTGGAAGCAGGCAAGGTAATACAACGATTGAAACACGGCGCCACGCCGATCCCGGTGCTGACACGTGCGCACAGCGACATCGCCTTGCGTCATCTGCTGGATCGCGACGCCGACACTGCGATCCTCGCTGAACATGCGCTCGCGCATTCGCTGGCGGAAATGGTGCTGTCAGCGCCGCCCTATCGACACAAGAGCGCATCGACGGTTTGAACCGCAACAGCGGCACGCGGCTGCGGCTGGCAGGGGGTTTTTAGATGGGCGTTGCTGGCCGCGTATTTTTTGACGACATATTCGTGAAAACGCGCTCTGGGCAACGCGCCCATGGCGACAGATCTCTAGCCGCCCGCTTTCAGCTGTCCTACCGCTTCCAGTGATGAGACGCGGCGTTGCTCAATCGCATCGAAGTGTTGCGCGCGCAGTGTCGCGATGGCCTGCGCCCGCGCCGCAGCGGACAGCGTGCGATCCGCATCGATGCGCGAACGTGCGGACAGATACGCGTCGATCCGCGCATCCCATCGAGCACGCGACGCATCCAGCTCGGCCAGACGCTGCGCCGCTTCCTTGCCCCACAGCGCTTCGCGTTCCGCGGCGCGCTGCTGTGGCGTAGATTGTTCCCGGTCGAAGCCGCGGTTCTGATCGGCCACATCGCTGGCAGTATCGGCTTCGGCCCTGGCCGAAAATCCGGCTGCAAGATCCAGATCGGCCAACAGTTCCGACTTCCTTTCGGGACTCAGGCTGTCATCGGCCGCAATCGCCATGCGCTTCAGAGTGAGCGCCGCAAGCGCTTCCTCCTGCGCGAAGAATGCGGCCGCCATCGCATCGCCCAGCGCCTGTCTGCGCAACGCGGACACCCTGTCCAGTCGTTCCTGCGGATCGCGCGACCGTGCAAGATTCGCGTCGGCGAGCCGCTGCAGATAGCCCGCGTAGCGATCAAAGTAGGCCAGCACAGTCGCTGCATGCTGGGGTGTGTACCGGTCCAGCAGATACACACTGAGCAACTGTCTGATCTGCACCTGATCGCGCTCGCCGATCAGACTGAGGTAGTAATCGAACAGCCTGCGCAGACGCAGATCGAGTATTACATTGCCGCTCGCGTCCAGCGACACACCGCCGTCCGCTTCGGTACCACGTAGAGAGCTGGTGTCCATCGCGAAACCCGCAGCTGCCGGCGGAGAGACGCCAGCTAGGGAAGCGGCGGGTACGTTTACTGCCATTCCCGTTTCGATGCGCGCGCCCACAGCATCCACGGGCTGGCCTGCGCGCTTCGTCGCCTGCCATGTCAGAGCCGAAGCCGCGATGCAAAGCACCGCGACGCCGATTCCTGCCGCACGCATCCGGGTCACAGACCCAAGGTTTTCAGACGGTTTGCCTGCGCACGCAGAACGCTGGCCGGGCTCGACGAAAACAGACCGCGCAGACCAAGGAACTGATTCACTTCGTCGAGGTGGTTCCAGCCGTAGTCGTCGCGCAGTACCGTGCCCCAGTGGGAAGAACAGCGCCCAACCAGACCATCGTTCTGCTCGAAGCCGAAAAACAGACTTCCCGCGCCCAGCACAGGGTCGCCGATATCGAAAATATTCGTCAACACCGAGGTGCCGCTGAGCGAGTAGTAGCGAATCCCGTTGACCACCGCCGGCCCGCTGCCGCAACTGGTCGTGGGTTTGCCCTGCGGGTGCAGGTTGTTGAAGCGCATGGAACCGGCCGTACTCAGCGAAGACAGTGCGCCTAGGACATTTTGCGGATCGCTGTTGCCCGACAGTGCGCCCAGAAAGCCGCTCAGTGCATTCACGAACGAGGCCACTAGCGGGCGCAGCGGCGAACCGGGCGGAAGCGTGGTGCTGATCGCATCGGCCGCAGGGGCGCCGGTATTCGGCGAACCCAGCAGCGTCACCGACGCGACCAGATCTGGACGCACCGAGGCGGCATAGCGCGCGGTCGGGCCGCCGTGGCTGTGGCCAATCAGATTGAATTTCTGCTTGCCTGTGACGGCACGCAGCGTTTCCAGATCGCGGATCAGCTGTTCGCCGCGTACTTCGGTGAAATTGCTGGCGGAGACGCTGGCGGTGTACACCTTGGCGCCCCCTGCCTTCAGCTCGTTGCCGATTCCGTACCAATAGTCGTAAACGCCCAGTACCGAGTCGAAGCCGAACAGCCCGTGCACCAGCACGATCGGGTATTTGGTCTGGGTATATGTCGACTGCGCGTGCGCGCCGATAGAGCACAAACACAACATCAGAGCCGCAAGCATGCTGCTGAACACACGGCGATAAGTATGACGATTCATCCGTTCCCTCCTGGAAATCCGCATTGATCGATGCAGACGGTCACCGCTTCAATACGGCGCCGAATGGTGGACGGATGCTAACTAGGGTTCAGGGGCTTGTCATCTTGCACAGCAGCATTCACGCGAAACCGAAACAGGCGTCAATCTTTTTCAACGCCCCTGTCTCCAACAGCCATACAGCGGTTCCTATGCCGGCTCGATGCCAAACAGCCGGGCGACAGAGGCGGACGAGAATTCCTGCAGCGCAGACCCCGTCAGACTTCACGGCGCAGCGTCCTGCAAGTGAAACCGGTCAGCGAACGGCTTTGATCGTAAACTTGCTGAAGGCCACGCCCAGCGACCAGCCTTCGCCCTTGCCCGCCAAGGACAGCGACACGTCGCCGTTGGTCATCGCCTGCGCGGACGCGCTCTTGTCGGCGGACGCATGCGCTTCAGCGGTGGCGTAGCTGCCCAGCACATCGCGGATATCGTTGACGTTGGCGAACTGGCCGAAGCCGTTGCGAATCTTGTATTTGCCGAACGTCAGACCGCCGCCCTTGGTTTCGATCTTCACCGACAGGCTCTGGCCGTTGTCGCAGGTGATGTTGCCCGCGCCGGAGGAGGTCTTGTAGAACACCGACCAGCCGGTGAGGTTGTAGGTCATCTTGCAGGTGAGGTCGCCGGCCATCGCCGATGGGGCCGCAACCAGCGCAAGGCACAGCGCCAAACTGCGGAACAGAGTCTTTCGGGACATGTGTCGACGTGTCGGATTCATGCGTATTGCGGTTTTCATCATCATTGGTGCTCTCCTCATGCGTGCCTCTTGCCGGAGCCGGAACCGAATTGCAAACGTCCCGGCGGATCAGGCGACAAGCTTGCTCCGCAGAAGATGAACGATGACGCAAACGCCGGGACATGCAGGATCCCCGTTAGAATCGGCACTCAGCATCATGCTGCATCAAGGAACCACCCATGTCAGGAACCTCCATCGACAGCCCCGGCGACGCGCCCGCGCAGACCGGTCTGCCGTCGCAGCTGACCCTCATGGAAGCGCGCATCCTCGGCAGCCTCGTCGAAAAGGCCGCGACCACGCCCGATGTCTACCCGCTCACGCTCAACAATGTCGTCCTCGCCTGCAACCAGAAAACGGCGCGCGAGCCGACGATGAACCTCAACGCTGGCGATGTCGGTCATGCGCTGCGCCAGATGGAAGTCCGCGGCCTGGTCAAATCCGAGTACGGCGCGCGCAGCGAGCGTTACCTGCACCGCATCGAACGGGTGCTGGACCTCACCCCCGCCCAGACCTGTCTGCT
>JAYUIZ010000634.1:0-4633 GCA_043765595.1 Lysobacter sp.
GTTGGGCGTGCTGCCGGGCGTGATCGGGCTGATCCAGGCGACCGAAGTGATCAAGCTGATTCTGGGCATCGGCGTGCCGCTGAGTGGCCGCCTGCTGCATTTCGATGCGCTGTCGATGCGCTTCCGCGAAACGCGTTTGGCGGCAGACCCTGATTGCCGCGTATGTGCGCCCGGGCGTGCGTTTCCAGGTTATATCGACTACGCCGCGTTCTGCGCGGGAGGGCTATAAGATGAATGCCGACCGAAAGAATGTCGATGTAGACGAGCGTCATCGCTTCGACGAAATCGCCTGTCATAAAGATTGAAGGCAAGATCCTATAAGCCAAGCTTGTATCAATGATATGTTCGCTGTCAGTGTAGTCTGACGTCGAAATATTGCATCCGGCGCGTTCATAGGGTTGAGCATTGAGATGATGAGTGCGTTCGATCTTGCTCGCTTCGTCGACCAGGATACGCAAGCCCTCGCCTGCGCCATCCAGGCCTTGTGACAGTAGCGCGGCCATCGCCGCTTGCATGGCATCGCGTTCAATTCGTTGTGCCATGATCTGGGTTCTCTCAGTTAGGGGGTTATGGCGCCACCGAGAGAACCGCCGCAGGTTGTTGGGATGAAATTACAGAAAGGATGTTGCACTAACGAAAGATATGACCGCGCTCAAGTGAAACGGTTCATTATTTCGGAAGCACAACACTAGTTCATGTCGATTTGCCTGAATTGCGCGGTTATCATCGAAGCAGCACGGCCCCGAGTGAAATCGGCGGGACAATCCGGATCCGCAGGCATCGTTGGCGATGGCCGCAAGGCCTCGCATCCGGGTCGCTATTCCATCAATCCGCTGCGCGCTGCTGCACGCATTCGGTCCGCACACACGCAGGGGGTTGCATGTCGCGCTACGCCGTATTGTTCGCCAGTTTCGCACTGACCATCCTGTGCGCGTTCGCCGTCGCGTTCCTCGGCCCCGTCTGGATTGTGGGCGTGGTGTTGTTTGGTGGCTTCGCCGCGCTGGGCGTGTGGGATCTGTCGCAGACCCGCAGCACCCTGCGCCGCAATTATCCGATCCTCGCCCATTTCCGCTACGGACTGGAATCGATCGGTCCGGAAATGCGCCAGTATTTCATCGAATCCGACACCGCCGAGGTGCCGTATTCGCGCCAGCAGCGTGCGTTGATCTACCAGCGCGCGAAATCGGTGAACGACACCCGGCCGTTCGGCACCCAGCAGAATGTCTACAGTAGCGATTACGAATGGATCAATCATTCGCTGATGCCGACCACGATTGCTTCTGATGATTTCCGCATTCGCATCGGTGCGCAGTCCGCGCAGCCCTACGATGCCAGCGTGTTCAATATCTCGGCGATGAGCTTCGGGTCGCTGTCCGCGAATGCGATCCGCGCATTGAATGACGGTGCCAAGCGCGGCGGTTTCTACCACGACACCGGCGAAGGCTCGATTTCGCCGTATCACCGCGAACACGGCGGCGACCTGGTCTGGGAAATCGGCAGCGGTTATTTCGGGTGTCGCGACGAGCAGGGCGGATTCAGCGAGGAGCGTTTCGCAGCGAATGCGCGCGACCCGCAGGTGAAGATGATCGAACTGAAGCTGTCGCAGGGCGCCAAGCCCGGGCACGGCGGCGTGCTGCCGGCGGCCAAGGTCAGCGCGGAAATCGCCGCGACCCGCGGCGTCAGGCAGGGCGTCGAGTGCGTCTCGCCGGCGCGGCATTCTGCGTTTTCGACGCCTATCGGCCTGCTTGAATTCATTGCCAGGATGCGCGAGTTGTCGGGCGGAAAGCCGGTTGGATTCAAACTGGCCATCGGCCATCCTTGGGAATGGTTTGCGATCGCCAAAGCCATGCATGAGACCGGGATTCTTCCGGATTTCATCGTCGTCGACGGCGGCGAAGGCGGCACCGGCGCGGCACCGGCGGAATTCATCGATCACGTCGGCGTACCGATGCACGAGGCGCTGATGCTGGTGCACAACACCCTGGTAGGGCTGAATCTGTGCGACCGCATCCGCATCGGTGCCGCCGGTCGCATCGCCAGCGCATTCGACATCGCGCGGACGCTGGCGATGGGCGCGGACTGGTGCAATGCCGCGCGTGGGTTCATGTTCGCGCTCGGCTGCATCCAGGCGCAGAGTTGCCACACCGACCGTTGTCCGACCGGCATCGCGACCCAGGACCCTTCGCGCTGGAGCAAACTCGATGTGCCGGACAAGGCGACCCGGGTGCATCAGTTTCATCGCAACACTTTGAAGGCGCTGCGCGAGATGCTGTGCGCGGCCGGGCTGGAGCATCCGTCCGAACTGGGCCCGGAACACATCCTGCGCAGGGTGTCGCCGTTCGAAGTACGCTCTATCGCTGCCTTGTACAGCTTCATCGCGCCGGGCGCGCTGCTGGACGGCAGCGCCGACCACGCGGTGTTCCGCGAATACTGGGCGGAGTCGCGCAGCGACGCTTTCGCGCCCTGTGCGCGTACGCGCGAGCTGCGCATCAGCAAGTCGTATTGAAGGAAATTCCGTTAGGGGAAGTACCTGCGCGCAACGCATCCGATTGGCCATCAACGCGCATGCCCGCAAACGCGGGCATGCGGATGAGCGAATGACGGACTGCCGTCGCGGTTACATTTTCCTGCGTTCCGTGATCCAGCGATCGATCTTCGCCTCCAGCACGTCCAGCGGTACCGAGCCGTCCTGCAGCACCTCATCGTGGAAGGCCTTGATATCGAACCTCGTGCCCAGGGCCTTTTCGGCGCGCGCGCGCAGTTCGGTGATCTTGAGCTGGCCGGTCTTGTAGGCCAGCGCCTGTCCGGGAATCGCCATGTAGCGCTCAGCCTCGGCCACGGCGTCGGTTTCGCTGGTCGCCGAGTTGTCGAGCATGTACTTGATCACCTGCTCGCGTGTCCAGCCCTTGCTGTGGAAGCCGGTATCCACGACCAGGCGGATCGAACGCCACAGTTCGTTCTGCAGCATGCCGAAGTACATGTACGGGTCGTTGAGGATGCCCAACTCCTTGCCGATGGTTTCCGAATACAGCCCCCAGCCCTCGATGAAGGCGGTCTCGCCGCCGAAGCGACGGAAATTCGGCAGTCCCTTGAGTTCCTGCTGCAGCGCGAGCTGGAAGTGATGGCCGGGCTTGGCCTCGTGCAGGAACAGATCTTCGCTATCCCAGGTCTTGCGGCTGGGCAGGTCGTAGGTGTTGACGTAGAAGATGCCCGGGCGCGTCCCGTCCTCGCTCGGTGGCTGGTATTCGCCGCCTGCGGCGGACTGCGCGCGAAACGCTTCGATCGGACGGATCTCGAAGCCGGCCCTGGGCTTGAGGTTGAAGATGCGGTTCAAGCCGGGCTCCAGCGTCGCCTCGATGCTGCGGTAATGCGCCAGCAGGGCGTCCTCGGACGCGAACTCGAACTTCTTGTCGGTGTTCACGTATTTGAAGAAGTCCTGCAGCGAACCCTTGAAGCCGACCTGCTGCATCACCTTGCGGATCTCGGCGTGGATGCGCGTGACCTCGTCGAGGCCGGTCTGGTGGATCTGCGCCGGGGTGCGACGGGTGGTGGTACTGGAATATGCGTTGAACGCATACCAGGCCTGGCCGTTCGGCAGACCCGCCATGCCCGCGGTGTCGCGGCAGGCCGGCAGGTATTCCTTGGCGATGAATTCGCGCATCCGACGATACGCCGGCATGATGTCCTGTTCGATCATCGTCTTGTATTCGGCGCTGATCCTCGCCTTGTCGGCATCCGAGAACGACGCCGGAATGTTATTGATCGGTCCCCAGAACAGAGTCTTTTCGGCCTGGTCGGCGATCAGCGCATCGAACTGCGGCAGCACCTTCTGCATCAGCACCTTCGGCTGTACCACACCCTCGCGCATGCCTTCGCGCATGTTGAGAATGGCCTGGTCCATGATCGGCGCCAGTTTGCCGCCGCGGGCGCGCCAGTCGTCGTAATCCTTCACCGTCTTGAACGGCTGCGCATTGGTGCCCGAGCCCAGCTGCGCCACGAATCCGGCGATGTTGTTGAACTGGTTGATTGGCATCAGGTGGCCGGGAAAGCGTTCGCCCTCCAGGGTGTCCTTCGCGTTCTTTACGAAGATGTCGTAACTCAGCCGATCCTGTCCGCCCAATCCGTCGGGGCCGATCGCCTCGATACGTTCCATCCAGCGCAGGTTGAAGTCATGCGCTTCTTTGCGCGACTCGGCGGTCAGGAAATTCGGCAACTGGTCGTTGTAGCGACTGTCGCCCTGGAACGTCGCCTGGATCGGATTGAGTTTCAGGGTTTCTTCCCAGTACTCGGCGTACAGCCGGTTCAACTGCTGCGCCTTCGATTCGGAGGTGGCAGCCGCCGGGGCCGCCTGCGGTGCGGCATGCGCCGAAAACGGCAGGCAAGCCGCGCCGGCGAGCGCTGCGGCGACGGCGAGCGCGAGCAGGGCAGGCGCGCGCGCGGTGGAGATTGCGGTCATGACGGACTCCGGGAAAGGCTAAAGGCGATCGCGAAACGAGCGCGCGACGGGATCGCGCGCAACCCCGCAAGAGTCGCCGCATCGGCCGGGAATGACATCGGCCAAAGGTCACTGCGCAGGATGGCAGGGCCTCTGTCTGGCCTCAGCCGTAACTTCTCAGAACCTGTTCAAAATCTC
>JAYUIZ010000635.1:0-4627 GCA_043765595.1 Lysobacter sp.
ATTCCCTCGTGCGCTCCTCATGGCTCCAGCGAGTAAACGACTCCATAGCATGCTGCATGGCATCGTGGAGAGGCTGATCCTTCAATCGCGCTTGCTCGAGCTGTTGTTCGACCTGCAGCGTCCGCTTCGCCTCGTCGTAATCGAAGTAGAACGCCCGGGGCACGCCGGCCTTCTTGTCCAAGGTGAGCTGGTCAAAGAAGACCACTTCATGCCTGTCTGTGTCCTCCTGCCCACCCGCTTGAGGCTCGTGCCACACGCACTCCAACGCGAAGCGCTTCTCCTTAATGGAGCACGCCACCGTCTCAGGGGTGACCCGGAAGGCGTTTCGATTGTTGGAATAGAAGATGTCGTCTTCGGACAATCGGAACGCATCTGAATCAATATCCCGGAACAGCCATAGCAATGCACTATCGTTGCGATGGTAGAACCGCATGCGCTCTGCGATGACATGCAGGAAGGTAGTGGACAGTTGGGCTTCAAAGACCACCTTCTGACCAAGAAAGGAGGCTTGCACATCAGGCTGTCGCCATTCCACCCCATCGGCATCCACGACGCGACGCTCGGGCACTGCGTCCGTGAAACGAGGATCCGCGGCCATGCTTTTAAGCAGCCATTGCTTGAAAGCCTTGTGCGCGAGGCTTTCCTTGGCGTGGGCGAATCGGCGGGCGGTAATGGCCTTAGCCGACAGGCCCTTGCTGCCGCTGCAGGTGCCATCGTCAACCACGTGTTTGAAGTAGAACCGAGCAACGGTTCGGTCCCGGATTTCGCGGGAAGCCAACATCATGGCTTGCTCACAGAAGACGCACACATACCGTTCTGTGCCATCGAGCAGGGCCATCCTCAACCCTACCCGCTTCTCAGCCACCACCTCGCCATAGTCCCCGGCGCCAAGGTAAGCATCCAGGTTCAGCCAGGTTCCGTCCTGCCGGTCCAGGACATGCGGAAAAGAGCGCTTGTTGGCGGCTTCCGGGGTTGGTTGGGTCATGGAGTTAGATAGGACTTCACTTGCAATCATTGTGCGTCCAATGGATCTCACTGGCTGAGATTCCCGTTGGAGACCATTTTGAGGTGACTTCAGTGGCTGGTCCTGAAAGTGTCTATGTGAAATATTTACACCTATCGACGTAGCTTTCCTCGTCCTTATCTACACCGATTTAGCCTTTGACCAACCGCAAGTTCGCCCTACCTACAGCAGCCACGGCCGTTTTCGGTGCTCCGCCCTTCAAAGCATTGAGCATCAGCCCAAACGTGAGCTCGTTGATCTCTTCTGAGTAGATGGCCAGTTGCTGGGCAACATCCGCCTTCGACAGGCCTTCTTCACGAAGTGCCCCGAATACTTTTTCCAGCACATGCGACTTCTCGTGCGGAACGCTTTCTGGCTCTGACTTCCGGTAACCCGCTTGCGCCAGCTGGATGCACAGCGTTCGGTAAGTCCAATCAGAGGTAAGGCCAAGGGCATGCATCCGATAGTTCAACGCCGCCACAGAAACAGCCCAATGCTTCTTATGACGGATGAGACTCAATAGCGTTGGTGCACGTGGTGCCATGGCAAGAACGCTTGCCCGCGGCATGAGGAAGGCTGACGCAAATGCATTCGCCTCACGCTCCAGGTCTGGACCATGGGGCTGAGCATGTTGGTGCAATACAAGATGGCCCAACTCATGGGCAGCATCGAACCGGCAGTGCTCGGCTGACTTGAACGTATTGAGGAAGACGTAAGGCCGGCCGCCGCTCCACATGGAAAAGGCGTCCACTTCCTTGGCATCGATCGCCAGGGAATAGACCCGGATGCCCTTGGACTCCAGCAGGGCAATCATGTTCTTGACCGGCAACTCGCCAACCCCCCAGTGAGCGCGCAGCATTTCGGCCGCCGTTTCAGGATTCTGGGAAGAAGATGATGTTGGATAGGCTTCCGGTTCTCGGGCGCGTTTATTCACCGTCACAGGGCGACTATCCCCACCCTCGCGCCCGAGGTCGGGCACATCGGGGGCCGGCAGGTCAAACCGGGACTCAATCCACTCGTTCAACAGCAAGGCAACAGCGCCCGCACCTAGCGCGGTGTCGCGCTGGCTGGCTGTCATCTTCGAAAGCGAACGGAAGCTGGCTACATCTGGATCGGGAACTTCCGGCTCCACGCCAAAGAAAAAGGCTTCGGGGAACCGAAGCGCTTCTGAAAGTTTTCTAAGCGTGTTGGCCTCTGGCTCTTGGGAACCCGTCTCGTAGTTAGAGACGGATTTTTCTGTCACCCCAATCTTCTCGGCCAACTCACGCTTCTTCATCCCCCGCCGTTTGCGGGCGAGGGTAAGCCGTAGAGCGTTGAACATGGCACCCTCGTCAAGCTTTTCGGCGGATTTCAATGTCGATGTCAGGCCCGCCCGGCTGGAGGATTTCCACCAGGTCATCGTCAAACGAAATGCTACCGAGCAAGATGCGTTCAGACCATGAAGTGATCTTGCCGTCGTTGCCAATGTCTGCCGGCAGCGAGAGCTCAAAACGGATTTCACCCTTGGCCGTATCCGTGTGGTGCATCAGGATCCATGTCTGATTGCCTTCGGCATTGTCCTTGATTTCCTGCATGAACTCTTCAAAGAGAACCATCTGACGGTTCGCCTCGATCGCCTCGACGGTATTGCGACCCTTCTTCGAACGGTTCGAAGGATGGGCATATGGATTACCCGTCCCTTCGTCACCGGAAGCAACCGCAATGGCCAGATTCAAGGATTCATTGACGGTGACCGGGAAACCGCCGACGTCTTGCCGGATCCAATCCAAGGGCCTGAGCTGGTCCCTCAACGCGGCAACGACTTCACCCCACATGACCAACCCCGGAAAGTTACGGGGATGGTTCAAGGTCAATCGGGTGCGCTGCAGGTGGCCCTGATAGATGGCTTCGCGGAGCGCCACCTCGGTGACCCCCAACTGTTCCAGTCGGCTGGCGATTTCTTCGGGCGCATCGTGAAGGATATTCGGAACCATTGGGCCTACCTCAGGGGACTTCCGATTATCCTCCCTCATTTGCGGAGGAAAAACAAGAAGTTTGAGCAGCTGCTCAGGAAGCGGCCCCCATCCAGAGTGCACGCCAGAGCGGGTGTGGCGTTTCTTACAAGCTTCGAGCGCCTATCGTAGGCCCGCTCGCCCCACCGACATCCTGTGTCTGCGCCGGCTGACCGAGCGTTTGCTGCTGCGCCTGCTGGCGGTGATCCACGTCCAACGCCTGCGCGACCGATTGTTGGGCAGGCACCTTGGACGCCGCGTCCACGTCTAATGGCGGGGTGTGCTGGTTGGGATCCACCCCGCGTCCGTGTGGGAACGACGTGATGTAGAGGTTGCCGCCGTATATGCCCACGTCGTCCGCCTGGCGCACCAATCGATCCTGTTTAAAGGCGAGCACGCCTTGTGCGGCGATGTTGCCACTGCGCTCATCGTCATAACCCCCGGCGCGCGCAGCCTCTAAGATGCGTTGGTGGAGCGCCCGGTCCGAAGCGCCAAGTTGATCGACAGGAGATGGGCGCGCCGGCTCAGCAACAGCGTCAGCATCTGGTGTTGCACCACTCGCTGCACCGCCCCGCCCACCGCCCGGGCTGGGCACCACAGGCACGTGTTGGTGGTTATGTGCCGGGTTCACCGACCCGTCTTGGGTGTGGTGGAAGTTGCCTTGGACAGCAGGGGATTGGCCGCTGTCGTAATACGGCTGCGGCGTGGCGGGGTTGGTCTGGATGTTGATTCCTTCCTGCTCCATCAACGTTTCCCGCAACCCGATCGCACCCATGTTGAGTGTCAGACGGTGGGTCACTCCCGGGTGCTGGGCCGCGTGCTGACGCTCCGCTTGGATGATGGTTTCAACCGCGAACGTGCCGTAGTAGTTTGGGTAGTCCGACAGCTTGCTCTCGCCCAACGTAACGGGGCGCTGCCCCGGCTGCGCGTTCACCGGATCCGGGCGGTTGAAGTAGTGCTGCCCCATCGCCGCAACGTTCGTGGGTGTGTCGGGCAGCGTCGCGTCCGGGTTGAAGGCCAACCCGGGCCGGGAGACTGCGGCACCTGTGGTCGGGTCGAGCGTGATGAAGTCTTCCTGTCGGTTTGTGGTGGTCAACGCCAGCATCGTGTTGAGGCTGGCGTTGGGGTTGAGTTGCTGCTGGCGGCTGACCAACGCATTCCAGCCGGCGATCTCGGCACTGGCCTCGTCGCGCCGCCCCGCTTCGATGTAGTTGGTCGTCGGTGTCGTGTAATCGTGGACCACCGCGGCACTGCCGGCGATCTGCGACACACTCTGCCGAAACGTTCGGAGGGCTTGATCCCGCGCAGCGCTGTTGAACGCTTGATCGACTTAATGCCCGATGACGAACGTCATATCGTCAGCGCTGAACCTCCCCGGCCCGCCCGGTGTCTGCGTTTGCAAATTGAGGGGCGGAACGTTGAGCGTGTTGGCGTTGGGATCGTAGGTGCCGCCTGCGCCCATGCCCGGCGCCACAAACCCGAAATTTTCCAACAGCATGGCGCGCGGAGTCGCATTGGGATCGCGCGTCGTCGCCGCCCGCATCATGTCGGCCGCAGCTACAGGCGACTCATTCACGGTGCGCTGGAAGTTGTCCAGCATATCTTGCGTCATCGGGTGGGTGGTCGACGGGGC
>JAYUIZ010000636.1:0-1667 GCA_043765595.1 Lysobacter sp.
CTACGGCCGCGCGTACTTCTCGGCAACCTCGGCGCACACCTGCACCGGCGACGGTGGCGGTATGGCACTGCGCGCCGGCATCGGTCTGCAGGACATGGAATTCGTGCAGTTCCACCCGACCGGCATCTACGGCGCCGGCTGCCTCATCACCGAAGGCGTGCGCGGCGAAGGCGGAATCCTGCGCAACAGCAAGGGCGAGCGTTTCATGGAACGCTACGCGCCTAACGCCAAGGATCTTGCGTCGCGGGACGTGGTCTCGCGCTCGATGACCATCGAAATCCGCGAAGGCCGCGGCGTCGGCGAACACGCCGACCACATCCATCTCGACCTGACCCATCTCGATCCGAAGGACATCCACGAAAAGCTGCCCGGCATCGCCGAGAGCGCGCGGATCTTCGCCGGCGTCGACGTGGAGAAACAGCCGATCCCGGTGCTGCCGACCGTCCACTACAACATGGGCGGCATTCCCACCAACTATCACGGTGAAGTCGTGCAGCTGAAGGACGGCAACCCGGATGCGGTGGTCCCCGGCCTGTACGCCATCGGCGAAGCCGCGTGCGTGTCGGTGCACGGCGCGAATCGTCTGGGCTCCAATTCGCTGCTCGATCTGGTGGTGTTCGGACGCGCCGTCGCCAACCGCTGCGCCGAGACCATCAAATCGGGCGCGCCGCATAAGACCCTAGCAGGCGACGCCTGTGACAAGGCGCTGGCGAATCTCGACAAGCTGCGCAACGCCAACGGCGGCACGCCGACATCGGTGATCCGCGACAAGATGCAGCGCACGATGCAGAACGACGCCGCGGTGTTCCGTACCGGCGAAACGTTGGCCGACGGCGTGCGCAAGATCCGCGAAATCAATGCTTCGTTCGCCGATGTGAAGGTCAGCGACCGCTCGATGGTCTGGAACTCGGACCTGGTTGAGACCTTCGAACTGCAGAATTTGCTGGGCCAGGCGGTGGCCACGATCGTATCGGCGGAGAACCGCAAGGAATCGCGCGGCGCGCACGCCCGCGAAGACTTCCCGGATCGCGACGATACGAACTGGCAGAAGCACACGCTGTGCTGGGTCGACGATGCCGGCAACACCCGCATCGACTACCGCCCGGTGCACATGTACACGCTGAGCGATGAAGTCGCGGTTGTTCCCGCCAAAGCGCGTGTCTACTGATTTGATTCTGTATCGAACAAGTGCGTATCAATTCCGTATGCACCAATCGATCGCCACTGACGGACTGTAACGATGGCTGAGTTTTCGCTCCCCAAGAATTCCAAGGTCCACAAGGGCAAGCGCTTCTCTGCGCCGGCCGGCGCCAAGCGTACGCGCGAGTTCAAGGTCTACCGCTGGAACCCGGACGACGGCGAAAATCCGCATACCGATACGTATGAGGTCGATCTCGACAGCTGCGGTCCGATGGTTCTGGACGCGCTGATCAAGATCAAGAACGAGATCGATCCGACGTTGACCTTCCGCCGCTCATGCCGCGAAGGCATCTGCGGCAGCTGCGCGATGAACATCGACGGCACCAACACGCTGGCCTGCACCAAAGCCATCGGCGATTGCAGCAAACAGGAAGTGCCGATCTATCCACTGCCGCATATGCCGGTGATCAAGGATCTGGTCCCGGACCTGACCCATTTCTACGCGCAGTACGCCTCGATCAAGCCGT
>JAYUIZ010000637.1:0-1664 GCA_043765595.1 Lysobacter sp.
AGCTGCCCGCGAGCGGCAGCAATTTCCGCGCCTACAGCCGCGTGGGCGTTTCGCTCGGGCGCACATACGCGCATGCGCGGGTTGCAGACGCGATCATGGATGCGTACGCGTCGCTGGCGCGCAGCGCGCCCGCGAAGCGCTTCGTCTACGGCGAAACGGGGTTCGCGAAGGGAGGGCCGTTCAAGCCGCACAAAACCCATCAGAACGGGCTGTCGGTGGACTTCATGGTGCCGGTGATCGATGCGAAAGGCCGCTCGGTCCTTCTGCCGGGCAATGCCGCGAACCGTTACGGCTACGACATCGAATTCGATGCCAACGCACGGTATCGCGATCTCAGGATCGACTTCGACGCACTGGCCGAACATCTGTACGCGTTGGATCGGGCGGGGCATCGTTCGGGCGCGCCCATTGGCCGGGTGATTTTCGAGCCTGCGTATCTGCCAAAACTGTTCGCCACCCGTCGCGGCCCGTATCTCCGTAAAAACATCAGCTTCGTGCGTGGAAAAGTGTGGTGGCGACACGATGAGCATTACCACGTGGATTTCGTGGCACATTGCCGTCCACGTTGACCATCGCGCGGGTGCCGTCGTGTCGAGAAGAGTCCTGGGTCTGTTGCTGTTCGCGGTGGGACTGGCCGCGCTGGTCGCCGGTTTCCAGATCGTCGCGCTGGTGTCCTCGGCGACGGGTCTGTTGTTCATTGCCAGTACGGCGCGGGCAGGGCGCGGCGGTTCGGGTCGCAGCGGTTCGGGCGATGGGCATTATTACGGCGATCACCGCAGCGATAACGATCGTGTCGGCGGCAGCGATGGCGATTCCGGTGGCGACGGTGGCGGTGGCGGCGGGGATTGAGCGCGAGCACTGTAGGAGGCGCTTCAGCCCCGAGGGCCGGCATGAAATGGATGTTTCGCGAAAAGCTCGGGCCTGAAGGCCCTCCTACGGACGGCAGAAAAAGAGCGCCCTGCGGCGCTCTTTCTGTTTCTCGCGGTGAGGTATGACGGATTACTTGAACCGCATCCCGTCCAGCATCGTTTCCACCGCGGCCACGTCGCGGCCGTGGTAGTACTCCTTCGGTGCGATCCAGACCAGCACGTTGAGGAATTTGTTGCGCTCGGCGACCGCGGCGGTGCCCTTGTAGATCAGGCCCTCGGGATTTGTCATTTCGACATCGAAGCGGATGCCTTCGACGCTGCCGAAGGTGTGCGGGCGCAGGTTGGTAGTCTGGATGCCGACCCACTGCTGGTCGACGAAACCATCCGCCACCAGTGTCTGCAATTCGTCCAGGCGCATGCCGACGCGATACCACGGACCGTCCAGGCGCGATCGGCGCTCGCGCACCAGTTGGAATACGTGTTCGTTGGGTTTGATCTTCGAGAAAATGATCAGCCGATTCAGCGCGACGCCGTCGATGGTCCACAGCTCGTTGCGGCGGCTCTTGATGCGCGCCCAGTCCAGTGAACTGGTCAGGGTCATGTCGAACGCGGTGGCTTCGCCCTTGGTTTGCAGTCTGCCGCCGCTGGACGCGCAGGCGGTCAGCAGCAGGGCGAGGGCGATCGGCAGCAGCCATTTCAGCAGGCGCAGCGTCATGGGGTGGACTCCAGTCGGGTCAGATAGTGTCGGATCAGCGCGGCGTCGGTGGCAGCGGGCGCGGCCTGCAGATAATTGCG
>JAYUIZ010000638.1:0-1663 GCA_043765595.1 Lysobacter sp.
TGGCGCTGCACGCGCAGGGCGTGCGCATCGTCGGCGCGCAGGTCGAGCATGTAGACGCGATGCATCGCGCACTGCGCGGCGAACCGGCGGAAGGCGCGCTGCCGGTCGCCACGCTGGCCGACGGCGTGCGCGTGCGGCATCCCGGCCAACTGACTCGCGAGATCCTGTCGCGGCTTTTAGATGACATCGTGATCGTGCGCGAGGCAGAACTGCGCGAAACGCTGGTGCGCCTTGCACTGGAGGAACACGTGATCGCCGAAGGCGCGGGAGCACTCGCACTGGCTGCGGGTCGCCGCGTGGTCGGCAAACGCAAATGCGCGATTGTGTCAGGCGGCAATATCGATGCCGCGGTGCTCGCGGGCCTGCTCGCCGACGTGCGCCCACGCGCACCGCGCAAACCGCGGCGCCGCGTGCACGACGATGCGGGCATCAAGGCTGCCGCTGTTGATCGTGCCGTCGTCGACAGTGCAGTCGTCGAGACTGCCGTTGTCGAGCCTGCCGTCGTCAAAAAGCTTGCACGCACCGGCCGGGTGGCGGCGCGCTCTCCCGCCGTCGCCCGATCAGCGTTTGCTCCTGCAAGCGCTCCCGCGGCCCCCAGCGCCGCCACAACTTCTTCAATCCCCGCCCTGGAGGCTTTTGCCTGATGGATACCGACGTCACCCGCGAGTCGCCGGCACGGGTCTCGATCTTCGATACGAGCCTGCGCGACGGCGAGCAATCGCCCGGCTGCAGCATGACCGCGAAACAGAAACTGCGGTTCGCGCATGCGCTCACCGAGCTTGGCGTGGACACGATCGAAACCGGATTCCCCGCCAGCTCCGAGAGCGAACTTGCGGCCTGCGCCGCGATCGTGCGCGATGTACGCGGCGCGGCGCTCGCCACGCTCGCGCGCTGCCATGTCGGCGACATCGAAGCCTGCGCCCGCGCACTGGAAGGCGCGGAACGGCCGCGTATCCATGTGTTCATTTCCACCAGTCCGCTGCATCGCGATTACAAGCTCGGCCTCAGTAAGGCCGAAGTGCTGGAACGCGCGGTGATGGGCGTGAGCCTGGCGCGGCGCTATGTCGACGACGTGGAATTCTCGGCCGAGGATGCGCTGCGCACCGAACCTGAATTCCTGGCCGAAATCTGTTCCGCGGCGCTGGCCGCCGGCGCACGCACGCTCAATATTCCCGACACGGTCGGCTACACCACGCCGGGCGAGATCCGTCAGCTGTTCGAGTATCTGCACGCCAACGTGAAGAACGCGGACCAGGCGATTTTCAGTGCGCACTGCCACGACGACCTGGGCTTGGCAGTGGCGAACAGTCTGGCAGCGATCGAAGGCGGCGCGCGTCAGGTGGAATGCACGATCAACGGTATTGGCGAGCGCGCCGGCAACTGCGCGATGGAAGAACTGGTGATGGCGCTGGAAACACGTCGCGCTTATTTCGGCGCGACCACCGGCATCCACACCGAACGACTGGTACCGACATCGCGTCTGCTCACCCGCATCACCGGCATGAATGTGCAGCGCAACAAAGCGATCGTCGGTGCGAACGCGTTCGCGCACGAATCCGGCATTCACCAGCACGGCATGCTCAAACATCGCGGCACTTACGAAATCCTGTTGCCCGAATCGGTCGGCTGGGCGAAATCGCAAATGATCATGGGCCGCCACAGC
>JAYUIZ010000639.1:0-4601 GCA_043765595.1 Lysobacter sp.
AAACGGCATCAAACACTGCTGCGCGATGGGCTCAGCCCAGTGACGCCAGCCATTCGTCGTCCGAGCCCTCGCTCACGCCTTCAAACAGGAAGGTGGAGAGGTAGCGTTCGCCTGTATCGGGCAACATCGTCAGCAGGACCGAGCCTTCGGGTGCGGATTCGGCGGCCTTGATCGCGGCAGCGGCGGTGGCGCCAGCGGAAATGCCGACGAAGATGCCTTCCTCTGCGGCAAGACGGCGCGCGGTGTCGCGCGCCAGCACATCGTCGATCAGGATGATGTCGTCGGCGATGGTGCGGCTGAGCACGCCCGGCAGGAAATCCGGGGTCCAGCCCTGGATCTTGTGCGGCTTCCATTCCTGGCCCGAGAGCAGCGCTGCGCCGGCGGGTTCGGTGCTGATGATCTTGATGTCGGGCCGCGCGAATTTCAGCACTTCGCCGGCGCCGGTGATGGTGCCGCCGGTGCCCCAGCCGCTGACGAAATAGTCGAGACGCTTGCCGGCGAAATCCAGCAGTATTTCGGGGCCGGTGGTGCTGCGGTGATAGGCGGGATTGGCTTCGTTCTCGAACTGGTTGGCGAGGAACCAGTCGTGTTTTTCCGCGAGTTCCTTTGCTCTGCGGACCATGCCGCTGCCGCGCTCGGCGGCGGGGGTGAGGATGACCCTGGCGCCGTAGGCGCGCATCAGCTTGCGGCGTTCGATCGAGAACGTTTCCGTCATCACCGCGACGAACGGATAACCGCGCGCAGCTGCGACCATCGCCAGCGCCACGCCGGTGTTGCCGGAGGTCGCTTCGACGATGGTCTGCCCGGGCTTCAGCGTGCCGCGGCGCTCGGCGTCCAGCACGATGGCCAGCGCGAGACGATCCTTGACCGAGCCGCCGGGGTTGAACGATTCCACTTTCGCGTACAGCGTGACGTGCTTCGGCGCGACGCGGTGGAGTTTGACGATCGGCGTGCGGCCGATGGTGTCGAGGATGTTGTCGTAAAGAGCCATGCTGGAATCCTGGGGAAATCGGGTTTGAGAATGTGGGTGTCGAGGATGTCGAGGGTATCGAGTATCGGATATCGAGGGTGTTGCACTGCTTCGATGACGACAAAGGTCAGCGATCGCGGATGCAGCCAAGCCTGCGCTTGTTCATGCCGCTTCCGCCAGTGCGGGTGTGGGCGCTTCCGGCGCGACGATTTCCGCGGCGATATCGATGCTGCCGTGGAGCGGCGCGGCACCATACCAGTGCAGCTGTACGGCAAGCGCTGCCACTTCGCCCACGAACAGCATCGCGGGTGAGCGCACGTCATGACGACGGGCGAGTGCGGGCAGGTCGTCCAGCGTGCCGACGACCACGCGCTGCTGCGGGCGCGAGCCGTTTTCGACCAGCGCGCAGGGCGTGGATGCGTCGCGGCCGTGTGCGAGCAGGCGCGTGCGTACGCGCTCCAGCCCGGAGACGCCCATGTAGAACGCGAGCGTCTGCTTTTCGCGGGCGAAACCGGCCCAGTCCAAGCCGTCGTCTTCCTGCTTCGCGTGCGCAGTGACGAAACGCACCGACTGCGCGTGGTCGCGATGGGTCAGCGGAATGCCGGCGTACGCGGCGCACGCCAGTGCGGCGGTGACGCCGGGCACGACTTCGTAGCCAATGCCGTGCGCGCGCAGGAATTCCAGTTCTTCGCCGCCGCGGCCGAAAATGAAGGCATCGCCGCCCTTCAGCCGCACGACGCGCTTGCCGGCGCGCGCGTGTTCGAGCATGAGCGCATGGATCGTTTCCTGCGATACATGATGATGGCCGGATTCCTTGCCAACTTCGATGCGTTCGGCATCGCGGCGGGCGAGGTCCAGCACGTCGGCGCTGACCAGACGGTCGTGCAGGATCACGTCGGCTTCGTTGAGCAGACGCAGGCCGCGCAGCGTCAGCAGGCCTGCATCGCCCGGGCCGGCGCCGACCAGCGCAACGCGGCCTTCGCCTGCGGTGCGCGAGTGGCCGTTCGATGACGACATCATTCCCAGCAGCTTGCGCTCGGCGGCATCGGTATCGCCGCGGCGCAGCAGCGTCTGGATGTCGCTGCGCATCACCTCATCGAAGAAGCGTCGCCGCGCGCCGGTGTCGGGAATAAGCGCGCGGATGCGCCGGCGGTGGTGCACCAGCAGCATGCCGAGCGCGCCCAGCGATTCGTCCAGATCGGTTTCCAGCCGTTCGCGTACGTGGCGCGCCAGCATCGGTGCGCCGCCGCCGCTGGAGATCGCGATCTGCAGCGGGCCGCGTTCGATCCGCGCCGGTACCTGGAAGCTGCACAGCGGCGCATCATCGACCACGTTCACCCAGACCCGGCGCGCATCTGCGGCTTCGGCGACGGCGCGGTTGGTGTCGGCGTCGTCGGTGGCGGCGATCACCAGCCAGACGCCGTCCAGCCAGTCAGTGCGGAAACAGCCGTCGAAGTGCACGACTTTCCCGGCTTCGACCAGCGCAGCAACTTCGGGATCCAGCGCCGGCGCACCCACACGCACCTCGGCGCCGGTGGGCAGCAGGGCAGCGATCTTGCGCCGGGCGACGGCGCCGCCGCCCACCACCAGCACCGGCCGGCCGCGCAGATCGAGAAACGCCGGAAAGAGCGTTGGAATTAGATCCGGAGTTGGGATGGGGGACGGTTCGGTGTGCTCAGCACAGTCGGCCGTGTCCCGGGCGGGTGTCGCCGGGGATGGCTGATCCATACGCTGCTGCACTGGAGACATGACCGGTTTCTGCTGGTGAAATGAGGCACTTCAACCTAGTTCCGCGACGCGGGTGCGGGAAATGACCGCAGGGCTTGGGTATATGCCGTTTGGGAATGCGACAGCAGTAGTCATTCCAATTGGTTATATGTTATTCCTATCGCTTGATCCGAATGGAGAGATGGGAGATTCGTCCGTCTCCCGGGACTGCCCGACCGGGCCTCCTCAATTGATCCGTTGCCGGAAACATCGACATGACTTTGGTTCAGCTGCGCTATTTCGTCGCGATCGCCGATGCGGGCTTCAATATCACTTCAGCGGCGGAGCACGTACATGCGACCCAGCCGGGGCTGTCGAAACAGCTCAAGCAACTGGAGGATGAACTGGGCTTCCTGCTGTTCGTGCGCAAGGGCCGCAGTCTGGAAGGCCTGACCCCGGCCGGTACGCAGGTCCTCGCGCATTCGCGCAAGCTGCTGTCCGAAGCGGCGAACATCCGCGCGTTCGCGGCCAACCAGCGCCGCGACGGCCATGGCCAGCTGCTGATCGCCACCACCCACACCCAAGCCCGGTTCGTGCTGCCGCCGGTGATCGCGCAGGTGCATCAAGCCTATCCGCAGCTGAGCATCCATCTGCAGCCCAGCGCCGACGGCGACGTGCTGACCCAACTGGCGCGCGGCGAAGCCGATCTGGCGTTGATCAGCACTGCCGGCGACGTGCCGGCCGATGGCATTGCGATCCCGCTGTTCCGCTGGCGTCGGGTGGTGGTGGTACCGCGCGCGCATCCGCTGGCGCAGGCCGGCACGCCGCCGACCTTGGCCGATCTGGCGGCCTGTCCGCTGGTGAGCTACGAATCCTCGATCCGTCCCGATTCTTCGCTGCGTCGGGCCTTCGCCACGCGCGGGCTGGAGCCGCAGCTGGCGATGACCGCCCGCGATGCGGATCTGATCAAGACGTATGTCCGTGCTGGCATCGGCGTCGGCCTGCTGGCGGAGATGGCGGTAAGCGCGATCCAGGACGGCGATCTGGTCGCGCTGCCTGCGCCGGACGCGATTCCCGAATGCACCGCTTGGGCGGTACTGCCTCGCGAACGCGTGCTGCGCGACTACACGGTGGAACTGTTGGTGGCGCTGGCGCCGCAGCTCGACCGCCACGACCTGCGGCGCACGCTTGCCGGCAATCAGCATGCGCAGTGGCCGCCGCCGCCGACCTGGGGCGAATTGAGTCAGGTGATCACCAGTTGAGCGTCGGCGCCCGCTGCGCCGTCGATTGACCCGCAGGAGAAACGCCCTTGTCGTTCCTGGCAGAACTGCTTGTCGAGTTCGTCATCCAGTTCGTCGTCGAACTGCTCGTCGAAATGGGTGCGCATGGCCTGCGGCGGGATCGTTCGCCGCTGCATCCCGCGTTTTCCGTCTTCATCTACATCGTGCTCGGCGGCTTCTTGGGTTGGGTTTCATACCTGATTTTTCCGCAGCATCTGATTTCGCATCCCGACATCCAGATCGTGAACCTGCTGCTGACACCCATCGCGGTCGGTCTTGCGCTGGGCGCCATCGGCGCGTGGCGGGCCAAACGCGGCACCGTGCTGGTGAGGCTGGACAAGTTCGCCTACGGCTACGCGTTCGCACTGGCGTTCGCTCTGGCTCGATTCGCGCTGGGTTCTGCCGGGTGAGAATCCACTGGCCGCGGCAGTCGCATCGACCGTCGGCGCAATGAAGCTCAGGCGTGCAGCCAGAACGCAGCGTCCGAAAACTTCCCGTCGTTCCACCACCCGGCCGTCGATGTGCCGTAGCGGAAATTGACCGCGCCGGCCTGGCTTTGCAGCGGCGCGATTAGGTCGCCCGCGGCATTCCGCCTGGCGCTGTGCCGGGGCGTTTCCGGCACCACCATCGCGACGTGGCCCGAG
>JAYUIZ010000640.1:0-1661 GCA_043765595.1 Lysobacter sp.
CTACGATTTTCGGTGGAGTTGCGCGGGTAAGAGGCACCAGTGACGATCCGGAAAGGACCTTTTTTCGCTGCTGGAAACCAGCAGCATCTGTGTTCCTGAAAGCGTATCCGTCTTTCGTGCGCGGTCTGAAGAATGCGCATCGGTGGACGACTCGATGTGTCGCATCGTCGATCCGGCCGCAATCCGAAGCCGCGTTTTCAGCGTCATGCCCAAAACTGTCCCTTCACCGAAGCAAAAAGGAATGCCCGATCATGTTGTTGACCAATCCCAAAATCGATGGAACCCAGGCCACTGTCCCCACGATCCTCGACGCGCTTCAGCGGAGCAATCCGAAGAAATACAGCGTAAGTGGGACCATTCCGATTCCGCCGTGGTCCTCGTTCAATCCGATCGACAGTACCGAGTGGCATTATCAGGGCATTGCGCCGTACAACGGCACCGGCAGTCCTACCGTCGTTAATGGCTGCATTTCGGCCAGCAGCACCGCGGGATACTTCTCGGGTTTTTCGCAGGCGCCGAACGGCACCACTGGCGTGCGTTCGGTCGTCATTCCGAATGCGGACTATTTTCATGCCGCCGGCATCCAGATGCTGGGCGATGTGCTTGCCGTGCCGCTGGAAAGCACGAAAGGCGGGAACGGGCTGGTGGCGTTCTACAACGTCGGCAATCTATCCACGCCGGTGCATCTGTCCACGCTCACGATGCCCGCGAAGAAAGCCTCGGCTGTGGGCATTACCACGTACAGGGACGCCAGCGGCGTAGAGCAGTGCCTGCTGGTGGTGTACGAATACGATCATCATCAGATGTACGTGTATCAGGCGCCGGCGAGCGGCGTCGGTAGCGCCTCGCCGGGATGGGTGTTGAAGACCACCTGCATCGGCAGCGCCCTGAACACCGGCGACCAGTTCCAGAGCTTCGCGCTGGTGACGCAGAGCAACAGCAGCGGCGACGTGGTGTATCTGCTCGGCTTCCGCGAGGATGAGGAGCTCTGGCTCTATACCGTCAACACCACGCCGGGCACCTCGTTCGGAGACTTCGTGAAAGTCGCAAACTACACGGGGTGGAACGGGTCGGACTGGCGCAACGGGATGGGCCTGCAGATCGTCAACACCACGCAGATGCGGCTGTTCGGTACCGCGAAGGACCCATCAGGCAGTTCGACCTACCCGGGCGGCCCGGCGAACTACACGTTCCAGATCTACATCTACGAACATTAAGCCGCGATGGACGTGGGACAACGGCTTGTGGTCGCGTAAGGTAGGGGAGAAACGCAGCGCCGCCGGTGTCGCTTGATGTTCTCGGGGTCTGATGCGTCGGAATGGTGGGATGGCG
Source organism: Lysobacter sp. (assembly GCA_043765595.1). Classification (GTDB taxonomy): domain Bacteria; phylum Pseudomonadota; class Gammaproteobacteria; order Xanthomonadales; family Xanthomonadaceae; genus Lysobacter_I. Next base: position 1,333 of record JAYUIZ010000640.1, read on the forward strand.
CTGCACTTACCCCACCCTGCTAAACGGCTGCGTCGATTGGCAGCCGCTCAACACCGGGATCCATGCGATGGATGTCAAACACATCACCCCGATCCTCAATGTCTCCGATATGGCGCAGAGTTTCGCCTGGTTCCAGACGCTGGGCTGGAAGAAGGCTTGGGAGTGGGGCGAGCCGCCGAGTTTCGGCGGCGTGAGCAACGGGCATTTCGAAATTTTCCTGTGTCTGGATGGACAGGGCGGGCGTGGGCGCCCCAGCGATCATGCCGCCACTTTCGGCCCTGATTCAAACGAGGCCGCCGAAAAAGGCGTGTGGATGTCGGTCTGGGTCG
>JAYUIZ010000641.1:0-4591 GCA_043765595.1 Lysobacter sp.
AACGGCAGCGGACTGACGTCCGCTCTACAGCCCGCCCCACAGGTTTGATCGGCAGAGTGCGGACAGGCGTTCGCGCGGAATTGAGTCAGGCCGCGTCGGCAGACGACGGGGATAAATCGATTGGTTCCGCATCCTGATCGGCAATCACCACGCGATTGCGTCCCTGCGCCTTGGCCTGATACAGCGCGCGGTCGGCGCGGATCAGCAACTGGTCGAAGCGGGTGTCGCCGGGTGACAGGCGGGCGACGCCGACGGATGCGGTGGGCGCGATGATCTCGTCGTCGCACGCCACTTGGACGTCCGCGATCGCCTGGCGCAGCCGTTCCGCAGCGATCAGCGTGTGGTCGCGGCCGACGCCTTCCAGCAGCACCGCGAATTCCTCGCCGCCGTAGCGTCCCAGGGTGTCGGAATCGCGACAGGCGTGGCGCATGGCATCGGCCACTGCTTTGAGCACTTCATCGCCGATGTCGTGCCCGAAGCGGTCGTTGACCTGTTTGAACGAATCAATGTCCACCACCGCGACCGCGAGATTCATACCGCTGTCGATGGCGCGCGCCACCGCGACGTTGCCAGCGTCGGTGATGTATCGCCGACTGTGGACCGAGGTCAGGAAGTCGGTGGAGACGGCGATTTCCAGTTCGCGGCCGCGCGCCTGCATCAGCGTGCCGTGCCTGCGCTGTTGCAGGTATAGGGCGGCCACTACGCCCAACATGCACAGCGAGAGGATGCCGGCGATGAGGGTGTAGTGGAACTTGTTTTCGCTCACGATCGCGCGCAGGCGTTCGTTCTCGGTCTTGGCGTTCGCGGCGGCCAGCGTTGCGTCGCTTTCGGCATAGCGCAGGCGCTCCTCGAAATCGGCGGCCGCGGACTCGCGCCCGGTGCGGGTGACCTGGTCGCCCAGCTGGATCAGTCGCGCGATCGATTGCGGAAGACTGTCGGCCTGCGTGCCCTGCAGCTGCAGATCGACGATGGCGCGGACGGCGCGCAGTTCGTCCTGCTGTAGTTTCAGCGCTGCGAAATCGCCACGGGCCTTCTGATACAGCGCGAGCGCCCCGTTATCGTCGCCGCGAAGTTCCAGCGCCTGGGCACCGGTTTCGTAGCCCAGACCGTGCAGTTGCGTGTTTTTCAGCTCGTTGCCGATCGCGCCGATGCGGCGGCCCATCTCTTCCACGGTGTCGGCATCGCCCAGCGCACGGGCGCTGCGCGCTTCTTCCAGCAGAATTTCCGCGGTCAGCTTGGGGTCGCGGTTGGCCGGCAGCAAACCGCGGGTTTCTTTCAGCAGTTCGCGCGCTTCCAGCGGGCGGCCTCTCGCCGATGCGATGTGCGCCATGTTGCGCAGCAGCCGCAGCCGCATTTCCGGATCGGTGTCGGCCGGAGCATGGGCAAGGCCCTGTTTGGCGTATCGATAGGACTCGTCGAGTTTGCCCAACCGCTCGCTGATTGAGGAATAGGCGAGCAGAATGTCTGCCATCAGCACATCCTGCCGCGTATCGCCCAGCTTCTGCTGCGCATCGGCCAGGATGCGGGCGGCGCTGTTGAAATCGCCCAGCCGCGAAAGCGCGCGCCCCAGCGCGATCCGTGCGCGGACCTGCAGATATTCGCTGCCGCTGCGGTCGGCCGCGGCAATCGCGGCCGAACCCGCCCGGCGCTGGCAGCGCCAGTTTGCGATCACCCGGCAGGCATTGGCTTCTGCCAACGCCAATTTGGCCACGCCGACGTCATCGCCTCTGGCGAGCGCGGCGCGCGCCGCGGGGAGTTTTTCCAGCACCTGTCGCGGCTGGGTCAAGGCCTCCACCTCCAGCGGATGGCGCTGGTCGCCTTCCGTAGCCGCGAGGCATGCGAACGGGAGGCAGGCCAACAGCAGGCATGCGGTCTGCGCGTAGGTAGCAAGCAGTCGGACATTCGCCCTGCGCTGTGCGGGGAAAGCGAATCCGGACAGGTTCAATCGGCCATCCAGAGTAGGCACCCGGACATCCCTTGCGACGAAGTGCGTTGTAGTGGAACCCCTGTCCCGGAGAACATCCGAAGAGAGGTCATCGAAACCTCCTGTTATTGTCGCCCCGCCCCGGATCGAACGATGCGATCAGCAGCGCAGCCAGCCTAACCCACCCGGGAGCGTTCGATGATGACGGCGGCCGCTTTTTCGCGGTGTCGCCTGCGATGGCCGACATGCGCCCGGGCATGCGCCAGCGGTTCCCGTGCGACAATGCCCGCGACGGAGTCGGCCAGGCAGTCGCGTCATCGCATTCTCCGGAATGCCGATGCCGAGGAAAGTCCGGGCTCCACAGGGTACGGTGCCAGGTAACGCCTGGGCGGCGCGAGCCGACGGAAAGTGCAACAGAAAGATACCGCCGATGTTTGCGCAAGCAGGCAGGCAAGGGTGAAATGGTGCGGTAAGAGCGCACCGCGAGTCCGGCAACGGACCGGCACGGCAAACCCCACCGGGAGCAAGACCAAATAGGGAGACAATGCCGCGACCCGCGGTGTCTCCGGGTAGGTTGCTTGAGCGTATCGGTGACGATGCGCCTAGAGGAATGACTGCTCACGACAAAACCCGGCTTATCGGCCGGCTCCGTCACTATTCTCTGAATGCGCAGCATTCAGAGAATCCCAAAGTTTGCTGTGCAAACCTTGGGCCCCGGTGCGCGCTTCCATACCCCGCTCGCGCTCCGCGCGAGCCGCCCCCTAACTTAGGGGGCATGTGCTTCGTCGTATGGCCGCCGGGTTTCCTAATGCTGTGCCTGGGCCGCTATTTATTTTCCTACCCTCCAATCGCGTTCCGTGTGAGCCGCCCCCTGACCCGGCCCGGGGGGGCTTGGAGTTTGTTTGAGTTTGCTCATACGCGTTCGATCAGGCGGGGCGCTGTGCGTTCAAAATGAATGGCATCGTCGTCGATCAGGCGGCCATATGCATTCATAGGGCCGATTCCTTCAGTGATGGGGGTGGAGCCGCTGCATCTTCGGCAACATCTTCGGCAACCAGCAGGGCTTCGAGTGCATCCAGGCTTTGGTTCCAGAACTGGGCGTATTCGCGCAGCCATCCATCCACGTCGGCCAGCGGGGCCGCTTCCAGTGCGCATAGATGCGTGCGGCCTTGGATGGTGCGTTTGACTAAGCCGGCGCGTTCGAGCGTCTTGATGTGCTTGGAGGCGGCGGCGAGGCTGATCCGATGCGGTGAGGCCAGTTCGCCGACGCTGCGCTCGCTGTGGCGAAGGTCGGCGAGCATCGCCCGCCGCGTCGGATCGGCAAGCGCCTGGAAGACGCGGTCGAGGGAAGGGGTTTGATATTCAATCATGGGGTTGAATATTGACCAAGGTTCGCTAATTATCAACCATGTAGTTGAATATAGTTCGATCTGTGACGGAATCCATGTTCCGATGCTCATCCAAGTGACTGTTCAGGCAAACGTCCGCAGCCACTCAATCTCAAAATTTGAGACGAAACAGGAGGTTGTGGATAAACCTTGAACCAGTCTGTGAACATCGCTGCAAGTCATTGACGGACTTAGTGAATTTGGTCTCAGAAAGTTGTTGACAACCCTGTGCATGACTCCTAATGTGGCGACCTGTGGGAAAACCGGGTCTTTAGTGGTTTTTCTAAGGTAACCAAGCCCGCCGAAGACGGGCATAACCAGGCAGGCAATGTGTTCCAAGGTGAGACCGCCATCACGATCGACGACAAGGGCCGACTGGCGATTCCGACCAGTTATCGGGACTTGATCGCGCGGGCGTGCGACAGCCGGCTGGTCATCACCTACAACCCGTTTGAAGCCGGTTCGCTGTACCTCTATCCGCAGCCGATCTGGGAGCGGGTCCGCGACCAGGTCAACGCACTCCCTAGGACCAAGAGCGTCAGCCGCACCTTGCAATTGAAGCTGGTGGGCGCGGCGACCTTCGTCGAACCCGACGGCAACGGCCGCGTTGGCGTGCCGGCGAGCCACCGCAGCGCGGTTGGCATCGAAAAACGTGCGGTGTTGCTCGGGATGGGCGACAAGTTCGAACTATGGAGCGAGCAGGCGCACCACGCGCAGATCCGCATGACGCTCAGCGATGCGGATCTCGGCGAGGCGCTGCTCGATCTGCAACTGTGATCGCGGGTGGCGCGGGTGCAGTGCCCGCCCACCTTCCGGTGCTGCACTTGCCTGTCATGTACGCGCAGGTCATGGAAGGACTGCGGATTCTGGAGGACGGAACCTATCTGGACGGCACGTTCGGACGCGGCGGTCATGCGCGCGGTGTGCTGCAACAATTGAATGCCGGAGGTCGGTTGCTGCTGATGGACAAAGACCCCGAAGCGATCCTGGTCGCCGAACGCGAGTTCGGCCCGGATTCGCGCGTGTCGATCCATCGCGGCAGCTTCACCGACCTCGCGCATTGGACCTTGGCGCAGCAGGGACTCGACGGCGTGCTGTTCGATCTGGGCGTCTCCTCGCCGCAGTTGGATATCGCCGAGCGCGGTTTCAGCTTTGGCAAGGACGGTCCGCTGGACATGCGCATGGACCCGGACAGCGGCGAAAGCGCGGCGCAGTGGCTGGCGCATGCCGACGACCGCGAAATTGCCGACGTGCTCTGGACCTGCGGCGAGGAAAAGCA
>JAYUIZ010000642.1:0-1654 GCA_043765595.1 Lysobacter sp.
GCGCGCGCGCCGACGCGACGGGTGTAAATCAATTGCTGGGCGTTGCCGAGCGAGCCGAATGGCACTTCGAAATAGCCCTGATTCTCGGTGAAAAACGGACGCCGGTCGCCGAAGAAGGTTTCGATCGCGCCAAAGTTGACGACGATCCCGTCGCTTTCGACCTGGCCGAAATCCGGATTCACCGTCGCGCTGAGCTGGAACTGGCCGTTCGGCTTCCAGAACAGATCGATGCCGGCATCAACATCGGCCTTGCCGGCGACGTTGTCGTACAGGCCGACGACGTAGGGCGTGATCGCCAGCAGCGATTGGCTGAACTGCGACACTTCGATTTTGTTGAGCGCGCTGAGATAGCGCTGCTCGGTGAAACTGATCGCCGGCCAGGTCATGCGTTCGTTGCTGTCGCCGACCACCCGGTCCAGCGCCAGGCCGATCGTGCGGGTGGCGCCATCGCCGCTGCGCATCGGTGCGATGTGCCAGGGAATGAGCATCTCCGCGGACCAGCCTTGCTCCTCCTCGGACACCGCATGCGACCAGTTGCCGTCCCAGTCGCCGTTGAACTGGGTTTCGTTGCTGATCGTGCTGTCGGCGATGTCGTCCGACAGCGCGACCATGAAGTTGTAGCCGCTGCGGCCGTCGCCGTCGAAGTCGACGTAGACGTTAACCCGGTCGACATTGCCGTTGTTGTCGCGCTGGAAGCGCTGCCGAGTGCGCGGAACATCTGCCGGCTGCAGATTGCGGAACGCGATCGCCAGGCCATCGGCGGTGGCCATGTACCAGGCTTCGGTGGGGTGCCGGCTGGGCTCGCGGGTGAGCGGCTGGGTCATCCGGAAGTCGTCGATGCGCTGCGCGCTGGACCATTCAGATGGATCGATCTTGCCGTCGATCTCAAGAGCAAACGCGGGAAGAGGTGTCAAGACGACCGCGGCGAGGAGCAAGGTGCGCATGGCGACATCCCGTTCTGAAGGTGCGCGCATCCTGCGACAAGCGCCGGAGTGCGGCGACTGTCTTAAGTCATGGGAACTTCCATTGCCCTGTATCGTTCGTCACACAGCAATGGTCGGTCACACGCCAGATGTGCGGAGTCTGGCGGCATCGCCGCCGGTGGCGCCTACTTCTTGGGCTGCAGCATTGTGCCGGTGCATTTCTTTGAACCGCATTTGCAGCCCCAAATTTTCTTCAGCTTGGCGGTATGCCGCTCGGCCAGCACGATGCCGTAGTTGTAGGTCAGTTCTTCGCCGGGCTGGATATCACGGATGGCTTCGATGAACACCTTGTCCTTGCGCGGCTTGCCCTTGGTGTTTTCTTCAAGCACTGCCTCGCAGTTGGGCGCACAGCTGTGATTGATCCAGCGCGCGACGTTGCCGTCGACGTTGGCATCGATCACGTAGTCGTCGTTGATCGTGAACAGGAAGGTGTGGCCGTTCTCGTCAATGTCCGCATAGGCCTCGTCGACCTGCGCATGGCTGCGCACTTCGCCCTTGTAGCGTACGACCCGATCGCCCTTGCGGATCAATTCGTCGGCGAACACGCCGTTGCCGTGGATGGGCGACAAGCGGGCGACGATTTTTTTCTTCGGCATGGCGTGAACGGTTCCGGCGGCGGATGCGTGGAGGGCGATTATGGCCTATTTGCCGGCGCCCGAGAGGTGCGCGCA
>JAYUIZ010000643.1:0-4571 GCA_043765595.1 Lysobacter sp.
GGCGCCGGCCAGATGTTCCGCATCTCCACGCTGGACATGATGAACCTGCCGAAGACCGCCGACGGCAACGTCGACTTCAGCAAGGATTTCTTCGGCAAAGAGGCGTTCCTCACCGTATCCGGCCAGCTCAACGTCGAGGGCTACTGCCTCGCGCTGAGCAAGGTCTACACCTTCGGACCGACCTTCCGCGCCGAGAACAGCAACACCAGCCGTCATCTGGCCGAGTTCTGGATGATCGAACCGGAGATCGCCTTCGCCGATCTGAACGACGATGCCGACCTCGCAGAAAATTTCCTCAAATATCTGTTCCGCGCGGTCTTGAGCGAGCGCGCCGATGACATGGCTTTCATCGCCGAACGCGTGCAGAAGGACGCGATCACCCGGATGGAGGCTTTCGTCAACGCGCCATTCGAGCGCATCCAGTACACCGATGCGGTGAACCTGCTGCAGAACGCCAAGCAGAAGTTTGAATTCCCGGTCGAATGGGGCTTGGACTTGCAGACCGAGCACGAGCGCTGGCTGACCGAAACTCACGTCGGCCGTCCGGTGGTGGTGATGAACTACCCCGAGCACATCAAGTCGTTTTATATGCGTTTGAACGACGATGGTAAGACCGTCGCCGCGATGGACGTGCTGGCGCCGGGCATCGGCGAGATCATCGGCGGCAGCCAGCGTGAAGAACGGCTGGACGTGCTGGATGCGCGCATCGCCCAGTTCGGCCTCGATCCGTCGCACTACGGCTGGTACCGCGACTTCCGCCGCTACGGCACCGTGCCGCACGCCGGCTTCGGCCTGGGCTTCGAGCGGCTGGTAGTGTACGTCTGCGGCCTAAGCAATATCCGCGACGCCATCCCGTTCCCGCGCGCGCCGGGCCACGCGGAGTTCTGATGGATTGCTTTTTGTAGGAGCGGCGAGAGCCGCGACAAAAATTTCCAGCACAGCCCTCTGCCCATCGCGGCTTCCGCCGCTCCTACAGTCGAGATAAACCGCCACCATGATCCTGTTCTTCGCCCTGGTCTGCGTGGCGCTGGCGATCGCCGGCGCCACTGCATTCATGATCTTCTGGCCGCTAGTGCTGGTGCATCTGCGCGACCGTCAGCCTGAGATGCGCGCATCGCTTCCCGCGCCGGCATTCATCCATCCTGCCACGCTGTGGTGGCTGCTCGATGGCGGCTATCGCGCCGCGAAGGACCGCAATCTCGATGGGCTCGCCACGCCGGCGAGACTGTCGCTGGCGACCATCCTGATCGGTCTGTTCACGGCCGGCATCCTCTGGCTGTGGTCGGTGGCGGCCAAATGAGCAATCAAGATATGACGACGGATCAACAGGACGTACGCCTGGAATGGTGGCTTGCCAGCCTCGGACGCACGCTGGTGTGGGCGCAGTTGCGCGTCCGTGAGGCCGGTACCGCCGAGGTGTTCGACAGCGACGGCAACATCCTCGCCTACGACAGCGAAGACACCGCACGCGCGGCGCTGATGGATGCGGAATTCGTCGCATTGGAAGGCCTGGATGAGGAAGATGCACTGGAGCGCGGTTTCTCGCTCAGCGAAGTCCTGCCGCCGCAGGGCGATGACGATGCCGCGCTGCACAGCCGCATGGTGCAGACGCTGGGCGCGCGGGCCTGAGCTTTCGATGGCGGGTGGAGGGAAAGCAAATCCCCCCTGCCCCCCTTTTTCAAAGGGGGGGGGAAGCATATGCATCGATTTATCTGCGCACACCGGGTGAAGGTCACGTATATGCCACTGCCCTGAAAAAATGTGACGCACCTGCATCGCACTTTCTGAAAAAGCGGGCGAAAAGCCGCGATTTTGGGAAACGGGCTTGCGCGCCGATGTTCGTCGGCACGCTGCGAGCGAGACCCGGAATGTTCTATTGCGAAGCAGAGCAAGGCTTGCCCCCTTTGAAAAAGGGGGTCGACGCCCCTGCCCGCGCGCTCGCCGAACTAATGCGCAACGTCGACACCGGCCGCAGCGACTGAATTCAACGCTACAACTACCGGACACGACCACCATGGATCTCGATCTCAGCGGCAAACACGCGCTTGTCTGCGGCGCGTCCGAAGGCATCGGCCGTGCGACCGCGCACGAACTCGCCCTGCTCGGCGCCGATGTCACCGTGATGTCGCGGCGTGCGGATGCGCTGCGCGCAGTAGTCGATGGCTTGCCGAACACCGGCACGCAGCGCCACGGTTTTATCGCTGCCGACATCGCCGACACGCCCGGTCTGCGCGCCGCAGTGGAAACCCTTGTTGCCCAACGCACTGTGCATGTGCTGATCAACAACACCGCCGGCCCCGCAGGGGGCCCGGTGCAGACTGCCGGCGAGGACGCATTCCTCGACACATTCAGAAGACATCTGCTGGCCAATCAAGCGCTGGTACAGACAGTGCTGCCGGGCATGCGCGCCGCTGGCTGGGGTCGAATCGTCAATGTGATCTCGACTTCGGTGTACGAACCCATCGCCAACCTCGGCGTGTCCAACACCATCCGCGGCGCGGTCGCCAGCTGGGCCAAGACGCTCTCGCGCGAACTCGCGGCCGAAGGCATCACCGTCAACAATGTGCTGCCGGGTTACACCGAAACCGGGCGCCTGGCCCAGATCCTGCACGACCGCGCCAAGGCCAGCCACCAGGACGAAGCCGTGGTTGCCGCTGGCATGCGCCAGACCGTACCGGCGGGTCGCTTCGCGCAGCCGCACGAAATCGCCGCCGCGATCGCGTTTCTGTGCTCGCCGGCGGCGGGCTACATCAACGGCGTCAGTCTGGCGGTGGACGGCGGGCGGATGCAGTCGATCTGAACCAGAATTCCGGGCGACGCATCGCCGCATTCTTCCGGCGATGCTTGCCCGCTGCGCGCGCCTGAGGCAGCCTTGCCCTCTTCGCAGGCATCCGCATCGCCACGTGGGTGCCTGCGATCCCCCCGCAACAGGTGTCCGCATGGAAGAGAGTCTGCCCAACAACCGCCGCAACGCCGACCGCGTTCCCTTCGCGATCCAGGTCATGATCGTTCACGGCGATCTGGCCTGGGTCGCCGATGTCCTCGATCTGTCCGAAGGCGGCTGCGGCGTGTTCCGCCCCGGCGGCTGCCTGCTGCGCGAAGGCAACGTGGCGCAGCTGCTGTTTTTTCAGGGCACCGGCCCCGCGGTGCCAGTGTCGGCGCGCATCGCCCGCGTCACCGAACGCCATCTGGGCTTCGAATACCACGAACTGCAGACCGTTCCGCCCTCCTTGCAATGAACGCGATCTTCTTCAATCCTGTGCGCCGCTACAATGCCTGAAGGCCCCGAGATCCGCCGCGCCGCCGACCGTCTGGCCGCCGCCGTCGTCGGCGAACCCCTGCGTTCTGCATGGTTCGCGTTTCCCGCGTTGAAACCCTATGAAGCGCCATTGCAAGGTCGACGCATCGACGCGATCGTCCCGTACGGCAAGGCCCTGCTCACCCGCTTCGATCACGGTTGGACGCTCTACAGCCACAATCAGCTGTACGGGGTGTGGAAGATCGCGACGCCCGGCGAGCGGCCCGACACCACCCGCTCGCTGCGCGTGGCGCTGGAAACCGAACGCAGCGCGATCCTGCTGTACTCGGCCTCCGATATCGAGATGTGGCGCAGCGACGAGATCCATCGCCACCCGTTTCTGATGAAACTCGGCCCGGACGTATTGGACCCGGCGCTGACGTCGGCCATGGTCGCATCACGCCTGCGCGACCCGCGCTTCAGCGGCCGCGCGCTGGGCGGACTGCTGCTGGATCAGGGCTTCCTCGCCGGCATGGGCAATTATCTGCGCTCAGAAGTGCTGTTCGCCGCCGGCCTGTTGCCGGAACGCAAGCCGTCTGGACTCGACGCATCGCAGATCAAGACACTGTCCCGCGAGCTGCTGGCCATCCCGCGGCGCAGCTACGCCACCCGCGGCATCGAACCCGCGGCCGGCATGCTCGAGGATTACCTCACCGACACGCCCGAAGGGTTCCGCTTTCTTGTCTTCGATCGCGAAGGCCAGCCTTGCCCGCAGTGCGGGAAACGGATCGTGCGACAGGAAACGGGATCGCGGCGGCTCTATCTTTGCCGGCGCTGCCAAGCCTGAGATCGGCACGGCGATGGCCACCGTGCCGATCAGATCAGATCAGATCAGATATCAGAATCGTCAAGCGGCGAAGAGACAACCAGTCACGGCCCACGACCCGGTGGTGGCCGGATAAGTGCTGCCCAGACGGGTGAAATACACGCGCACGTCGGTGCCTTTGTCGGCGTACAGCGTCACCGCGCCGAAGGCTTTCCAGTCGATGGTGGTATACCCCTGCGCCACTTCCAGTTCGTGAAAGGCGAAGACGCCGCCGGTGGTCGTGGCGAGCTGGAAATACGCGCGATCGGTGTTGAGCGACAGGCGAATCCTGGCACTCACTTGTTCGACCTGCAGGCGATAGCCCGCCGGCACCGGGAATTGGGCGACGACACCGCTGAAATTCAGCGGTAACGGAATACTGCCTGTGGCCTGGAACGGTTTCGGGCAGGCGTCGCCGTGGGCACGGGCAGCGATCGGGGCGACTGCGCACAGCGCGAGCAGGGATAG
>JAYUIZ010000644.1:0-1646 GCA_043765595.1 Lysobacter sp.
GCCCCCTTTTTCAAAGGGGGCGAAGCAAAGCGCATTCTGCTGCTGCGTCGGAAACCACCTTCTGCGAAAACTGCATCGTCGAAAAGCTCCCTCTTCCCAAACATGTCTCCTCCGAAAGCTGCATGCTATGGAAGCTGGATCCTATGGAAGCTGGATCCTATGGAAGCTGGATGCTATGGAAGCTGGATGCTCTGGAAGCTGGATGCTCTGAAAGCTGGATGCCCTGGATGTTATCCCCCCTTTGAAAAAGGGGGCAGGGGGGATTTGCTCTTCGCCCGGCGCGCGCCGGAAAACGTGTGCCCAAGCCATCGGTCGCCTGAAGACCGCTCCACGTGGGATGCGATCGTCGCGCACGCCGCCCAGTTGCCCACAGACACCCCACTGACCTACCCTGCCCCCAGTTCGGCCTTTGGCCTGGGGAGTAGACAATGGAAGCTTTGACACGGATCGGCTTCGGCCTGTTCGGTTTGGCGGTGCTGATCGGCATCGCATGGACGTTCTCGAACAACAAGAAAGCCGTGGATTGGAGGTTAGTCGCCACCGGCGTCGCGCTGCAGATCGCCTTTGCGGCATTTGTATTGATGACCACCTGGGGCGGCGCGATCTTCGAAGGCATGGGCAAGGTCTTCGTGACCCTGATCAACTTCACCACCGAGGGCTCGAAGATGATCCTCGGCGGCTTCGCCGATCAGGATAAGTACGGCTTCGTCTTCATCTTCCATGCGCTGCCGACCGTCATCTTCTTCGCCTCATTCATGGCCGTGCTGTATCACCTCGGAGTGATGCAGTGGATCGTGCGGATCATGGCAATGGCCATCACCAAGGTGATGAAAGTCTCCGGCGCCGAAACCACCAGCGTCTGCGCCAGCGTGTTCATCGGCCAGACCGAGGCGCCGCTGACGGTGCGCCCTTACATCAACAAGATGACCGAATCCGAGCTGCTGACGATGATGATCGGCGGCATGGCGCACATCGCCGGCGGGGTGATGGCGATCTACATCGGCATGCTGGCCGGCACCGACGGCGAACTGCAGCAGATGTACGCCAAGCACTTCCTGGCCGCATCGATCATGGCCGCGCCGGCCACGCTGCTGATCGCCAAGATTTTGATCCCCGAAACCGGCACACCGCTCACCGGCGGCAGGGTCACGATACACGTCGAGAAAGAAAGCAAAAATCTGATCGACGCCGCCGCCGCAGGCGCATCCGACGGCATGAAGCTGGCGATCAACATCGCCGCGATGCTGCTGGCGTTCGTCGCATTGATCGCGATGGTCAATTACGTCATCGGCTGGGTCGGCGACTGGCATCTCAGCAGCTACCAGAGCCTCAACATGCTGCTCAACGACGGCATCGTCGATACGGCGGAGCACAAGGTGCGGTTGAATCTCGGCCTGATCCTCGGCTACGTGCTGGCGCCGATCGCCTGGGTGATCGGCATCGAGTGGGGCGACGCGGTGATCGCCGGCGGCCTGATCGGCCAGAAGGTCGTGCTGAACGAGTTCATCGCCTATCTGCAGCTGTCGCAGACGCCGGTGGGCACCGGCCCGGGCGCGATCAGCGAGAACTCGCGGCTGATCCTGACCTACGCGCTGTGCGGTTTCGCCAACTTCGCCTCGATCGCGATCCAGATCGGCGGCATCGGC
>JAYUIZ010000645.1:0-4551 GCA_043765595.1 Lysobacter sp.
CCGAACTGAAGGCGGTGCTGATCGATACCTGCCTGCGCGACGGAAAACTCGACAAGCTCGCGGAGCTCTGGGTCGACGGTGTCGATCTTCCGTGGGCGAAACTCTATCCGGCCCAAGCCGGCCGTGGTCCGCGACGCGTCGAACTGCCGCTGTATCCGTTCGCGCGAGAGCATTACTGGCTGGAAGACGACACCGCGACGGTAGCGCAGCGCGCCGAAGGTGCGACGGCGACGATCCATCCACTGCTGCACGTCAACGCGTCGACCCTGCGTCAGCAGCGCTATCGGTCCACGTTCGACGGCAGCGAGAGTTTCCTGCGCGATCACCGCGTGCGTTTCGGTGAGGGACGGGTCGAGCATGTGCTTCCTGGCGTCGCGTATCTGGAAATGGCGGCGGCGGCGATCGCAGATGCGCTGCCGGATGCCTTTGCGGAAGCGGGACCGCACTCATTGGGGTCGCACGGACGATTGACGCTTGGTGACGTGGTCTGGTGGCGGCCGATCATGGTCGACGGGCCAATGGACGTCGAGATCGAACTCGGCGTCGAGGACGATGGCGTGATCGCTTTCGAGATCGCCAGCGGTTCGGGCGAGAGTCGTGTCCTGCACTGCCAAGGCGAAGCGCGCTTCGTCGATACGACCGGCGAGCGCATGGCGGACGCCGGGCTGCTGGCGTCGGCACAGCGCGGCGAGCGATGGAGCGGCGACGATATCTACGCCGCCTTCGCCCGGATGGGACTGCATTACGGTCCCGCGCATCGCGGCATCCGCGCGATTTCGCGGGTCGGCGGAAAACTGGTGGCGGACGTTGCGCTACCCGCAATCGCCGGCGATGCCTACCGCATGCCTCCCGGGATCATGGATTCCGCGCTGCAGGCGTGCATCGGCTTTCAGCCGTCGCTGCAGGCACTGCCGCAAGCGCCGTCGGTGCCGTTCTCGCTGCGCTCGCTGACGCTGCACGCACCGTGCCCGTCGGAAGTCGTCGTCGTGCTGACACCTTCGGCGGGCAGCATTGATGGCAGCGGCGGACATGCTGCCGTGGAGAGCTGCGATGTCTCTATTTTCGGAACGGACGGCGTGCTTTGCGTCGACATCCGTGGCTTCGGCTGGCGGTCGGTGGACGGCGCGAAGGCCGCGACGCTGGCCGGATCGCGCGACGCGGGCGGTGCTGATAGGGCATGGGGTCTAGACGAAGAAGGGATGCTGGATGGGATGGGACTGCCGGATGACGCACGCATGTTGAATGAGGCACGGATGGTGGACGCAACCCTGATGTATGACGAGTCGGATGCACGTACCCCGGACGCACGTACCCCGGACGAAACGGAGATGTTCGACGAAACCTTCTATCGGGATCTGCTGGAGAGCATCTCCAGAAAGGACGTGTCTGCCGAAGAGGCCGTCGAACTCGGGTTGACGTCATGAAAGATTCGCTGCTGTCCATCTATCACGCGGTCGCCGAAGGTCGGCTCGCGCAGGCCGAAGCGCTGGTACGGATCAAGGCCTTGAAACAAGAAATGTCCGACCCTGCACAGGGCGTCCTCCTTGCGACGCCCGAATGGGTCGCTGCATCGGCAGCCTCGGCCCAAGCGCAACTCGTGGACGGACAGCCTGTAAACAGACAGCTTCTAGACAGAATCTTCGTCTGGGGCGTCGATCCGGCGGTGGCCGCGTCGCTGAAGGCGACGCATGGGGACGCGCGAATCGAAACGTTCGCGCCACCCGCGAATGTCACCGCAGCGGATGGGATCTTCACCGATGCGGCGCTGCAGGGGCTCGCGGCGATCCAGTCGATGCTGGCGGACACGCAGGGCGTTCGCGCGCTGGTGATCGTTGCCGATACGACGCTTGCCGATACGGCTGCTGTCGATGAGGAGGCTGTTGATGAAGCGGTCGCTTGCGGCTTCGACGCCATGTTGAGGACGGCGATGGAGGAAACTCCGGCCCTGGTTGCGCGCGTGGTCAGGGTGCCAGCCGATATCGGCGCTGCCGAACTGCGGCAGCTCGTGAACGACGAGTCCTGCGCCGATGCGCCGCGCGGCGCGGCCATCCGCCATGTGCGCGACGCCGGCCGCCTGCGCCGCGAAGTCTTGCAATGGCGCGTGCTGGCACAGCATGTCGAAGGCCATGTGCAGTCCGCAGCGCCGGTGGCCTTCAAGGAAGGCGGCTGCTATCTGATCACCGGTGGCGCCGGCGGCATCGGTCTGCAGTTCGCGCGCGAGATTGTCGCGCAGTGCGGCTCTGCGCGCATCGTGCTGGCCGGGCGCTCGACGCTCGCGCCCGAGGCGAGGCGCACGCTGGATGCGCTGGCGACGCCGCTGCACCGGATCGAATACGTCGCGCTGGACGTAGCGGATCGCAGCGCCGTCGACGCTTTCGTGGCCCAGCTGCGGGAGCAGTGCCAGCCGCTGCACGGGATACTGCACTGCGCGGGCATCATCCGTGACGGCTTCATCCTGCGCAAAACGCCGTCGACGTTCGCCTCGGTGCTGGCGCCGAAGGTCGCCGGGTTGGCGAATCTCGATCTTGCGACGCGCGACATGCCGCTGGATTTCATCCTGTTGTGTTCATCGTTCGCGGCCTGCTGGGGCATCGTCGGCCAGGTCGACTACGCCGCAGCCAATGCGTTCATGGACGCGTTCGCCACGCACCGCAACCGTCTGGCGGCACGCGGTGAACGCCATGGACGCACGCTGTCGGTGAACTGGCCGCTGTGGCAGGACGGCGGGATGAGCATGGACAGTGCGACCCTTGATCGGCTGCAGGACCACACCGGCATGCGCCCGCTGTCCACCGTCGCCGCGATGCGCGCGATGTACCGCGGCCTCGCACTTCGCTGCGAGCGTCTGTTGGTGATGGAAGGCGACCTGTCAGCGATGCGGGCGCTGCTCGAAGCGACGGATTCCGCAACGGGTTCTGCAACGGGTTCCACAGCGGCCGGGACTGCGCGCGAAACCGCCCGCGACAGCGCGGGCGCAAGTGTTGTCGACGCAACGCCGGTGGTGATGGACGACGCCCTGCGCGAGAAAGCGCTGGAGTACCTGTGCCGGCAGTTCTCGCAGCTGCTGAAGATTCCTGCCGCCCGGCTGCGGCCGCAGGCGCCGCTGGAGCAGTACGGAATCGATTCGATCCTGGCGATGAAGCTGGTGACGCACCTCGAAACGATCTTCGGCAGGCTGCCCAAGACGCTGGCGTTTGAATACCAGACCATCGCGCAGCTCAACGACTATTTCTGCACCGCGCATGCGGAGCGTCTGATTGCGCTGTTGTCGCCGCGCGCCGTGTCCGTGGACACTGCGACCGATCCATCCGCGACAACGAAAGTTGCAACGGCAGCAGCTACAGCAGCCGCAGCTACAGCAGCCGCGAGATCGCAGGTGCCCGGCAAGCGCATCGGCACGGCGCGTCGAACGTCCGACGCCATCCAGTCGCAGCCGCACGTCGAGGCGCAGCCCATCGGGTTCCCGCCACGAAGCGATGCCGACATGCGCGGCGCGCACGCCGCTGCCGCGATGGTACGCATCGACAAGCCATCCATCGACGACGAACCGATCCTCAGCCCATCCCCGCACAGCGAAAGTATCGCCATTATCGGCATCAGCGGCCGCTATCCGGACGCCTGGGATCTGGACGAATACTGGCGCAACCTGTCGCAGGGCGTGGACTGCATCCGCGAAATTCCCGCTGACCGCTGGCGCTGGCAGGATTACTATCGTGCTCCGAACGGCGCCGACCCCGTCGACGGTGAAGCGCTGGGCGCCGGACTGCACAGCAGCCGCTGGGGCGGCTTTATCGAAGGCGCCGATGAGTTTGATCCTCGCTTCTTCAGCATCACGCCACGCGACGCCGAACAGATCGACCCACAGGAACGCCTGTTTCTGCAACATGCCTGGATGGCGATCGAGGACGCGGGCTACACCCGCGCCGCGCTTCAGGCCTGCCGTGGCGGCCAGGTGGGCGTTTACGCCGGTGTGATGTACGGTGAATACAACCGTTCGGGTAGTCTCGCCAGCATCGCCAACCGCCTGTCCTACGTGCTCAACGTGCACGGGCCCAGCATGACGCTCGACACCATGTGCTCGTCGTCGCTGACCGCGATCCATCTCGCAAGCCAGGACTTGAAGCTGGGCCATACCGACATGGCGTTGGCCGGTGGCGTCAACCTCAGCCTGCATCCTGGCAAGTACGCGATGCTCAGCGCCGGCCAGTTCATTTCCAGCGATGGCCACTGCCAGAGTTTCGGCGAAGGCGGCGACGGCTATATTCCGGGCGAAGGCGTGGGCGTGGTGGTGCTGAAGCGTCTGTCCGACGCCGAGCGCGACGGCGATGCGATCCATGCGGTGATCCGCGGCAGCGCGCTGAACCACGGCGGCAAGACCAACGGCTACACGGTGCCCAATCCGCAGGCGCAGGCCGCGGTGATCTCCGCTGCGCTGAAGGATGCGGGTGTCGATGCCCGCCACATCAGCTACATCGAAGCGCACGGCACCGGCACGAAGCTGGGCGATCCGATCGAGATCGCGGCGCTCGGCAAGGCGTTCCGCGAGCACAC
>JAYUIZ010000646.1:0-1642 GCA_043765595.1 Lysobacter sp.
GTCGCTCCCACAACAGGCGACCGGCTCTTTGTAGGAGCGACGCAAGTCGCGAGGCTGTAAAAAAGTGTTCGCGATTTTTGAAGCACTACACTAGACCGCGCTTGCCTTGTCTGCCGAAAACCCGGCAGCCCTGGGCGTGACCAAGGCCAACAGATCGCCGATCCGGCAATGCGCTTCTACCGGGTGGCGCAGCGGCGCTTCGGGATCGATCGTATAGCGGTTCCTGCGGCCATCGCGCGCACGCTGGAGCACACCGCCCTGCTCCAGCTCGGCCACGATCCGCAGCACCGCGCGCTCGGTGATTCCCACCTTCTGGGCGATATCGCGCACGGTCTGACCGCCGTCGGCAGCCAGACAGACCAGCACATGGGTATGGTTGCTGAGGAAGGTCCAGCTGGCCCCACCGGCATCTTTTTCGGCCATTCGCAATCTCCGCTTGACGGCGGCATTCTAGCGACAAATAATACATGACATAAAATTCATGCATTGGAGATCATGAAATGTCAGTCGCACCTCAAACCGCCACCACGTCAGCGCCTGCCCAGTACGCCAACGATTGTCTTTCGTCGTGCACCATCCCGGTCGCGGCCGGCGACGGCATCGGCCCGGAGATCACCGAAGCCGTGCTGGCGGTCCTTCGCGCCGCCGATCCCGCACTGGATTTCCACCCTGTGACCGTCGGTCTTGACGCCTATCGGGCCGGCGCGATGTCAGGTTTCGGCCCGGAAGTGATGACCGCGATCGCCAAGCACGGCGTCATCCTGAAAGGCCCGATCACCACCCCGCAGGGCGGCGGCTACAAAAGCGTCAATGTCAGCCTGCGCAAAAGCCTCGGCCTGTACGCCAACCTGCGCCCGTGCGTGGCCTATCACCCGTTCATCGAGACCCACCACCCGGGCATGGACGTGGTGATTGTGCGCGAGAACGAGGAAGACACCTATGCCGGCATCGAGCATCGGCAGAGCGACGAGGTCTATCAGTGCCTCAAGCTGATTACGCGTCCCGGCTGCGAGAGGATCGTGCGCTACGCCTTCGAATATGCGCGCACGCACGGCCGTCGCAAAGTCACCTGCATGACCAAAGACAACATCATGAAGATGACCGACGGCCTGTTCCACAAGGTCTTCGACGAGATCGCGCTGGAATATCCGGAGATCGCCAACGAGCACATGATCATCGACATCGGCACCGCGAAGATGGCGGTGCAACCCGGACGCTTCGACGTGGTGGTGACGCCCAACCTCTACGGCGACATCCTGTCTGATGTGGCCGCAGAGGTCGCCGGCTCCATCGGCATGGCGCCGTCGTCCAACATCGGCCACGCCTGCGCGATGTTCGAGGCCGTGCACGGCTCGGCACCGGATATTGCCGGCCAGGACATCGCCAACCCGTCCGGGCTGCTGCTGTCCGCGGTGATGCTGCTGGTGCACCTGGGCCGCAGCGCGCCGGCTACTGCCATCCACAATGCCTGGCTGCGAACCTTGGAAGACGGCGTACACACAGCCGATATGTTCCACGAAGGCCGCAGCCTGCAGCGTGTCGGCACCCACGCCTTCGCCGAGGCGGTCATCGCCCGGCTCAGCCAGCGGCCGCAGCGGATCCCGGCGGTCGACTATCCGGAGCGCGAACCAGAGACGCTGGT
>JAYUIZ010000647.1:0-1642 GCA_043765595.1 Lysobacter sp.
ATCGGCTTCGCTGCCGGCGAGCCGATATGCGCGCGGTGCGCTGGGCCGAAGCGACGTTCAAGGCGCTGGGCTACGACAAGGTCAGGCTGGAGCCGGTGAGCTTCCCAAAATGGGTGCGGCGCGGTGAAAGCGGCGCAGTGCTGGGCGCATACGCGCAGCCGCTGCACCTGACTGCGCTGGGCGGCAGCCCGGGCGGGACAGTCGAAGGCGAGGTGGTGCGCTTTCCAGACCTCGCCGCGCTGGAAGCGGCACCGGCCGGATCACTTGCCGGGAAAATCGCGTTCGTCGACTACACCATGCAGCGCGCGCGCGACGGCAACGGCTACGGGCCCGCCAGCCGGATCCGCAGCCGCGGGCCAAGCGCGGCGATCCGCGCGGGTGCGGTCGGTTACGTGATGCGCTCCGCCGGTACCGAACAGCACCGCTATCCGCACACCGGCGTCACCCGCTTCGACGAAGGGCTGACGCCTATCCCTTCCGCCGCGCTGGCGCTCCCGGACGCCGAGCAGATCACCCGGCTGCTCTCGCGCGGAAAACCGCTGCGCATCCGCCTCGCGCTGGACTGCGGCTGGGACGGCACCGCCGAATCGTTCAACGTGATCGGCGAGATTTCCGGCAGCAAGATGGCGGGCAGCAGCCGCGGGCTGCGCGACGAAGTGGTGGTGATCGGCGGGCATCTGGATTCGTGGGATCTCGGCACCGGCGCGGTCGACGACGGCGCCGGAGTTGCAATCACGATGGCGGCCGGGCATCTGATCGGTCGCCTGCCGAAAGCGCAGCGCCCCGCGCGCACCATCCGCGTAATCGCGTTCGCCAACGAGGAACAGGGCCTCTACGGCGGCAAGGCCTACGCCGCGCAGTACAAGCGGGCAGTGGCGAAACATCAACTGGTCGCCGAGAGCGATTTCGGTGCCGGCCGCATTTATGGGTTCAACACCAGCGCCGCGCCGCATGCGCAAGCGGCGGCAGCGCAGATCGCCGAAGCCCTGAAACCGCTCGGCATCGAAGCGCTGGCCAAAGGCGGCCCAGGACCGGACGTCGGCCCCATCGCCGCCGAAGGCGCAGCCTGGGCGTGGCTGGGCCAGGACGGCACCGATTATTTCGATCTGCACCACACCCCGGATGACACCTTGGATAAGATCGATCCCGCGGCGCTGGCGCAGAATGCAGCAGCTTATGCGGTGTTTGCGTATCTCGCTGCGTCGGCCGACGGCGGCTTCGGCAGCTCGCCCAAGGCGCCCGCCGCACCTTGAGAATTTACTGCGCTCGCGGCCGATCTAGTGGCAATCCTGCGCGAACCTGACAAGGCTGCAGAGTACGAAGCAGTGCTGCAGGCGATCAAGCAGATGACGTGAACGCAGCTCTTGTGGAAGCGACGCCCTGATTTGCGCGACGCTTCGCTTTTGTGGGAGCGAAGCAAGTCGCGACGGCTTGCGGAAAGTCTTTCAACAGCCTGTCGCGACTTGCGTCGCTCCCACAAAAAACCAGCAGAGCTGACGCATCGCGACTTGCGCCTGTCGCAATTGCGTCAGGCGATCAAGCTGATGATGTGAAAGCTGGTCTTGTGGAGCGACGAACTACGTTGCGCGACGCTTCGCTTTTGTGGGAGCGAAGCAAGTCGCGACGGCTTGCGGAAAGTCTT